>JAGQYH010000115.1 GCA_020436175.1 Bacteroidota bacterium | reverse complement strand
GTTTTCATCGATCATATCAGATCGACAGCCATCAATGCCTATTACCAATACTTTCTTTTGAAGTGGAAATGTTGGTTGAGTTGATTCATCTTTCTGACAGCTGAAAATTAGGATACAGCAAATGATTATTAGTAAGGCATCTTTCATTCAATAATTATTTATAAAAATGAGGTCGGTCGCGAAAATAATTATTTACATTTACTTCAATGACAATGATCGACAATGAAATAAGATTGCTCTTTTTTGATATCGTAAAAGGGAATAGAATTGGAGCAGAGATAATTATCAAGGAATTGGGTTGGGTTAAAGGCCTACAGATTATTGGAAAATTGAAGTGGAGAGAAATCAATGAAAATCCATTCGATGAGATCAATCAAAAGAAACAACCTACTCCAAAGGAAAAATTGTCACAGCGTCAAATGGCGCCTTTAGTAATTCTGCATCAGTTATTACAAGAGGAAGGCTTTTCGAAAAGTGAATCTATCGCACTTTGTAAAAAGCTGACCAAGGAAGTTGCTGTTGCCTTCTTGGATTTTAGTGTTCCGTTGATCCGAAAAAAGGATTGGAAAGGGAAGTCCAAAAAAATCAAGGAAAAAAAATTGAATGAGATCGCCGGTCGATTTTTTAACATAAGCGATAGCGAGCAAGTTGTGGATGATAAAGACCATTTTACTTTAACGGTTAAGGGCTGTCATTTTGCAGCTTATGCCAGAGCTTTGGGTGTTCGAGAATTAGGACCTGTTTTTTGTGCTGCCGATGGTTATTATTTTGAGCATTTACAAAAGGAAGTGCAATACAATAGAACCCAAACATTAACCGATAATCCGCCTAAACCGTGTGATTTTAGTTTTAAATGGAAGAATGGTTAATGGATTTTCAGATGTATGGATATTCTGTTTTTCGGATATGGCGAATTTTAGTAACAGATTTTAGATTTTAAACGAAATTTCATCACTTCACTAGTAAGGATGGGAAAGTTTCAACTTTTTGGAATGGGTGAAGGGAATGGTTGTAAATAATTATTGGTGTACAACTTTGTATAACTTAACCAAACAAATCGCTGAGAATCTAAAAATCTTACCTAACTTTATAGTAGTTAATCTCTAGGGGTGTCTCCTAAATAAATCCGAGACTGAGAAATACCCTTACAACCTGATGCCGGTAATGCGGACGAAGGGAAGAGTAGAAGGCTGATTAGTCTTCCGTCTTGTTCCCAAAGGTTTATGAGTGTAATGATGGATATAAAGCAGAATTTTATGTGCTTACAAATGTTGAAACAATGAATATTTACATCAATGATGAACTTTTGCAAATAGATGAAAACGATACTTTGCAACAAGTAATAGATAATGTACAGATCAAGCGTAAAAAGGGAATAGCTGTTGCAGTTGATAATCAGGTGATTCCCCGAAACCAATGGACACATTATTATTTAAAGGAAAATGCCAAGGTCGTAATCATTACTGCGACACAAGGTGGTTAAAAATATAATTGATTAAAAAAAGAAAGCGATGTCAAAAGCAGAGAAATTACCGGTTGAGGAAATAATTTCAAGGGAACCGTTCCCGGGATCAAAGAAGATCTATGTAAAAGGAGAATTATATCCCGATATGAAAATAGCCATGCGGGAAGTGAACTTAAGTCCAACCAAGGTGAATGGCAAAGTAATGGAACAAAATGCACCGGTAACTATTTATGATACCAGCGGTGCTTATACAGATCCGGATGTTACAATTGATATTGAAAAAGGATTAAGCCCTATTCGTCAATCATGGATCTTGAAACGAGGGGGCGTAAGAGATCTAACTGAATTTTCATCTCAGTATTGCAATGAAAGATTGGCTGATCAATCATTAGATGCCATTCGATTTCCCAATATAAGAATGCCATTGAAAGCCAAACCGGGCGAAAATGTTACGCAAATGCATTTTGCCAAGAAGGGCATCATTACGCAGGAAATGGAATACATCGCTATTCGGGAAAATCAACAGATTGAAAGATACAATGCCAAGTTGGCCAAGCAACATCCCGGAGAAAGCTTCGGTGCCAATACACCTAAAAAATATATTACACCGGAGTTTGTTAGAAAGGAAGTAGCCGAAGGTCGTGCTATAATTCCGGCCAATATCAATCATCCGGAAAGTGAACCCATGATCATTGGTCGGAATTTTTTGGTAAAGATCAATGCTAATATTGGTAATTCAGCGGTTACCTCCAGCATTGCCGAAGAGGTGGAAAAGGCCGTTTGGGCATGTCGTTGGGGAGCAGATAATATCATGGATTTGTCCACCGGAAAAAACATCCACGAAACAAGAGAGTGGATTTTAAGAAACTCACCGGTGCCCATTGGTACGGTTCCAATCTATCAAGCCTTGGAGAAAGTGAAAGGCAAAGCTGAAGATCTTACTTGGGAAATTTACAAGGATACATTAATAGAGCAAGCAGAACAAGGCGTGGATTACTTCACTATCCATGCCGGGGTTTTATTGCGATATATTCCTTGGACAGCCAAAAGAGTTACCGGTATTGTGTCGCGCGGGGGTTCTATCATGGCGAAATGGTGTTTGGCACACCACAAGGAGAATTTCTTATACACGTATTTTGAAGAGATATGTGAGATCATGAAAGCTTACGATGTTTCGTTTTCACTAGGCGATGGACTTCGCCCGGGAAGTATAGCAGATGCCAACGATAAAGCGCAGTTTGCCGAATTGGAGACATTGGGTGAATTGACGAAAATTGCATGGAAACACGACGTACAAACCATGATTGAAGGTCCCGGTCATGTACCGATGCACATGATCAAGGAAAATATGGACAAGCAATTGGAGGTGTGTGGTGAAGCTCCTTTCTATACACTAGGACCATTAACTACCGATATTGCTCCGGGCTACGATCATATTACGTCAGGAATCGGAGCCGCTATGATCGGCTGGTACGGTACGGCAATGTTGTGTTATGTTACACCAAAGGAACACTTAGGCTTACCAAATAAGGAAGATGTAAAAGTGGGTGTAATTACTTACAAGCTGGCGGCACATGCTGCCGACTTGGCCAAAGGGCATCCGGGAGCACAATACAGAGATAATGCATTGAGTAAAGCACGATTCGAATTCCGTTGGGAAGATCAGTTTAATTTGTCGCTAGATCCTGATACGGCGAGAGCATATCACGATGAGACCTTACCGGCCGAAGGAGCCAAGATTGCTCATTTTTGTTCAATGTGCGGCCCTAATTTCTGTTCAATGAAAATTACGCAAGATGTTAGAGATTATGCAGATAAATTAGAAGTGGATGACGAGGAAGCATTACAAAAAGGCATGCAGGAAAAAGCAGATGAGTTTAAAGAAAGAGGAAGTGAAATTTATGCGTAGTGTAGGCTTTAAGCTTTATGCAATAAGCTAAACACAAGAATAGTGAGAATTTATTGGATTGACATATTGAATAAGGGTACTCTTGGTATAATGGCAAGACCAAAGGGGAATGATTGGCTTGAAGATGAGATTAAGAATCTAAAAAAGCAAGAAGTTACCTATTTGGTGTCATTATTAGAAAGAAATGAAGATTTTGAATTAGGAATTGATAAAGAAGAACATTTCTGTAAAATGCATGGAGTTAATTTTATTCAATATTCAATTGAAGATAGGTCTATTCCAAAAGATAGTGGAAGTTTTATAAAGTTAGTAGATCAATTAGATGATGCATTATTGAATGACAATAAGATTGTAATTCATTGTAGAATGGGAATTGGTAGATCTTCCTTGCTTGCTGCAAGTATATTAATTAAAAACGGAATCAAACGGGATGAAGTCTTTAAACTTATTTCTAAATATAGGACACTCAATGTACCGGATACACAGAAGCAAATCAACTATATAATGAATTTGGAATTAAAACCAAACAGTAAAAGCTTAAAGCTTTAAGCGTATGGCTACAAAAACTTACATATTAAACATTGGTGGTTTTGATCCGTGTAATGGTGCGGGGATAACCGCCGATCTAAAAACATTTACGGCTTTAGGCACCTATGCTTTGTCGGTGCAAACCTGTTTAACCATTCAAAATGAATCAGAGATCAGAAAGATCTATTGGTTTACGTTGGATCAGATCAAAGAGCAAATCGTTGTTTTAGCAAAATTGTATCAATGGAAGTTCGTCAAGATAAGTCTTACCAATGGCTTGAAAATGGCAGAAGATATTATCGCATATTTGTCCACCATCAATGATGCTAAAATTATTTGGGATCCTGTCATGCGATCTTCTTCCGGCTATGATTTTTATAGAGGAATCAATGCGGAAATTTTGGACAACATCTTACATAAGGTGTATTTGACCACTCCCAATTGGGAAGAAATTGCAAGATGGGAAGATAAAACTAAACCATTAACCATTGCTGCCAGAAAAGCTCGAATAACAAATATCTATCTGAAAGGAGGTCATAATGAAGATGAAATTGGCGTGGATTATCTCTTTCTGAATACAGGAAAAATTGAAAAACTGGTACCGGAAGCAATCAGTCAATATCAAAAACATGGTTCGGGTTGTGTTTTTGGCTCTGCATTAACAGCTTTTCTAGCATTGAACTATGATCTGAAATCTGCCAGTGCAAAGGCCAAAAATTGTGTATTGCAATTCTTAGACAGTAATGAAACATTGTTAGGATATCATTGTCCACCGGAAATTATGTCACAGGAAAGACCTGAAAGGTTTCAAAAACCTTTCAGGTCTGGAGAAAGCACAAAATTAGAAGCTTCCCAATATTATCATATATACAATAGAGGTAATAATATGGAGATCTTGTTTAAAGAAGATGACAACTATGTTTACTTCAAGAGTTTAATCGGACGGCACATTTTGCCCATGGCCGACATCTATGCTTATTGTTTGTTGCCAAATCATTTTCATTTAGTGATTAGAACAAAGGATAAAAATGAAATAGAGGAAAATTTGATAAATGATTTGTCTCAACCTTTTTCAAACCTATTTAATGCGTATTCAAAAGCATACAATAAAAAGTATGATAGAATTGGCAGCTTATTCCAGAAACCATTTAGACGAAAATTGATTGATAGCAATCATTATTTGTTAGACTGTATTGCATATGTAAATACCAATGCGCAACACCATAATTTATGCGAGAGTGATGGAGAATATGAATATTCTTCCTACCAATCAACCATAGAAGGAAATGACGTTTTAGTTGATGCTGAAAAGTGTATTGAATTGTTTGATGGCAGAGAAAACTTTATAAATATACACGACGAAAAGAAACTTATCTTAAATGAGGAATTTGAAAACTAAAGGAGAGAGACCTGAAAGGTTTCAAAAACCTTTCAGGTCTGGAGATCATCATTGTCCACCGGAAATTATGTCATCTACAAAGTCGTGAAACAAGTAAAGAACATATTATTTGACCTTGACGGTACAATTTCAGATTCCAGAAAAGGTATTTTTAATGGAATACTGTATGCTACCGAAAAGTTGGGTATCACCGATTTTGATCAAAATGAACTGGAAAGCTTCATCGGACCGCCGTTACCGAATTCATTTGAAGCTAAATTTAATTTGGATAAACAAGCGGCAGCAGATGCCGTAGATATTTTTAGGGAATACTATGCTGATAGAGGATGGTCAGAAAATGAAATGTATCCTTCTGTAAAGCCAACCATTGAAGAACTCAATAGAAGAGGATATAAACTGTTTGTCGCCACCTCAAAGCCGACTGTGTTTGCTAAACAAATTATTGAGTTTTTTGGATTGAAGGATTTTTTCGAAGAGGTGGTGGGTGCGAATTTGGATAACTCAAGAAGCGAAAAGTCAGAAATTATTCAATATATTTTTGACAACCACGCCATTAAAAATGAAGAAACGCTCATTGTCGGCGATACAAAATATGATGTATTAGGAGCCAAACATCATAAGATGTTTTCTGTTTCAGTGACTTATGGTTTTGGTCTGCTTTCTGATATACATAGCGTTGAGCCTGATTTCGTAATCGATGAATGTGATCAATTACTGAATATTTTGATTGGTGATCAAACACATCCAAGACCTGAAAGGTTTTCAAAACCTTTCAGGTCTGCCGAAAGCAAACCTTTCAGGTCTGAAAAAAAGTTTAAAACAATTGTTTTTTCTCATCCCGAGGAAGTAAAGGAGGAAGCTGGCCTGATTAATCAATTGTTCGATAATGGACTGGATGAGATGGTCATTAGAAAACCAACTTGGACAACAACTGAAATCCAGACACTTTTAGAACAGATCAAAAGCCAATATCATCATCAGATTTATCTCTGTGATAAAGTTGAACTCGTTTTAACTAATTCCATTAAGGGTTTACATTGTTCTAATGCATTTTATGACTCTTTAACAAAAATGGAGCAACATCAATTGCATCGTACTTTGAAGGAACGAGGACAGCAGATTTCCATTTCAGTACACAACCCGGGCGAGTGGATAAAGCGGACTGGTAAATTCGATCAATTGTACGTTTGTCCGATCTTTGAAAGCATTTCTAAACCGGGATATAAAGGCACATGGGATCATCAATGGTTAGCCAATAGACTAACTACCAATGCGTTGGATGAGTCAATTATTGCTTTAGGTGGAGTTTCGGCCGACAATCGCGATGCAATTGTAGAAATGGGCTTTGACGGAGCAGCCGTATTGGGATTTATTTGGCAGGATACCGATAAGTCGGTGGGTCAATTAAAACATTTAAAAAATGGATGAAAAGTTGTTCCATAGATTTCAATATCTGACTCAAGATCTTGATACTGTGAGTCATGAGCAATTAACATTGGAAGCTTGTCAGGCCGGTGTGCAATGGCTACAATTGAGAATGAAAAACAAGCCGGAAGATGAAAGCTTACAAATTGCAAAGAAAGTGAAGAATATTTGTCAGTCATACGGTTGTCGATTGATCATCAACGATCACGTATCACTGGCTTTGGAAGTGAATGCGGGTGGTGTCCATTTGGGGAAAACAGATATGTCAATTGGACAAGCCAGAGATATTTTAGGAAAGGATAAAATAATAGGAGGTACGGCCAATACATTTGAAGAGGTTCAAACGTTGGCGAAACAAGGAGTGAATTACATTGGAGTAGGGCCATTTCGATTTACAGCAACCAAACAAAATTTAAGCCGGGTGCTCGGACTAAAGGGGTATCAAACCATCATAGAGAAATGTAAAGCCGAAGCTATCCAAATCCCAATCATTGCTATTGGTGGCATTACTTTGGAAGATGTTGAAGATATTAGGCAAACAGGAGTACATGGCATTGCTGTTTCCTCGGCAATCAACTTAAGTGCCGATCGAACAAAATCAGCAAAGCTTTTTTTACAAGCTTTACAAAAGCGGCAAGTTTTCATTCAATAGAAGATTAAATGATATGCAAAAATTAATTATAGCCAATAGAACATTTAACTCGAGGTTGTTTTTAGGAACAGGAAAATATAGTTCCGCTTCGGCCATGGAGGCTTCAATTTTGGCATCCGGGACAGAAATGGTGAC
>JAGQYH010000114.1 GCA_020436175.1 Bacteroidota bacterium | reverse complement strand
CCTTTCAATCAGATCAATCAAAATGTAGGCATATCGCGGATTGGTAGCATAACCTGCCTTTTTTAAACCGTGTGCCCAATTTTTATAATCGGTAGAGCTGTAGTCAAACAGAAAGCTGTAACGTGAACGGGTTTGTAAAAAAACAGTATGATCATCAAATGAATCTTCTGCATGCTTATATACTCTGAAACACTCTCCTTTGCTGTCATCATCGTGGTACATTTTTTTTCCGGTCCATTCTGTATGACATTTTATACCGAAATGATTATTACCATTCACAGCCAAGGTACTGTTCCCAAACCGACTCTCCAGAATACCTTGCGCCAATGTAATACTGGCGGGAATACCGGAAATTTCCATTTCTTTGATGGCGATCTTCTTATACATATCAATGTATTCCTCCACTGTATACTCCTTTTGGGCGAAAGCCAGCAGACTGGAAACTATTAGTAACATTGGAAGTAAAATGTATCTCTTCATTATCAATCTTCTTAAAAAGTAAATTTGAATGTTAATTTTTAATTTTTCGAGCGAGTAAAATCCCGTCTCTGACCGAAAGCATAACGTTCTCTACGCGATTATCATTTTGCACTTTCATAGAAAAGTCGATCAATGCTTGTGTGTCTTTATCTTTCTTGTCTTCAACAACCTTGCCACTCCATAAAACATTATCCGCTAAAATAAATCCGCCGACTTTCAGTTTTGGAAAAACGAGGTCATAGTAATTGGTATAATTGATCTTATCGGCATCAATAAAAACCATATCAAAAACTTCATCCAATGCAGGAATGATCTCCATGGCATTGCCAATTCTAAAGTCAATTTTATTGGTTAAACCCGCCTTTTCAAAATAGGCTCGAGCGGTATCCTCTAATTCTTCATTCACATCAATGGTAATTATCTTTCCATTTTCAGACAATCCTTTGGCAAAACAGATGGTGGAATAGCCGGTAAAAGTGCCGATCTCCAATATGCGCTCCGGTTTAGCCATACAACTGAGCATTTCCAAAAACTTTCCCTGAACGGTTCCGGAGATCATTTGCGGCATCATAAAATGAAGATGCGTTGCCCTATCCAATGCCTTTAAAACTTCGTCTTGAGGAGTAGTGTTATCCTCTATAAACTGATCTAATTCTTTTGATATTATAAAACCCATAGCTAACTACAAAGCTAGCTTATTCCATTTCCATCAAAAGCTGATTTTTTTCCACAGTATCTTGATTCTTTACGAGTACATTTTTGACTGTTCCATCTCCCGTGGCTTTAATAATATTCTCCATTTTCATGGCTTCCAAAATGATCAAAGGATCACCGGCAGACACTTGTTGTCCTGCTGAAGCAAGCACCTCCAAAACCAATCCCGGCATAGGCGCTTTAATATCCTTCATCTTAGCTCCCTGACCCAAACTCATGCCCATCTCATTCAATAATAGATCGAGTTTGTTTTTGATGGATAAGGTAAACACCTCTTCATTGACCCGGAGCTTTATTACTTTGGCAGACTTATCAAACTCCAGTAATTTGATATTGAATGATTGATGATCTCGGATCACATTCCATTCTTCCTTTCCGGTTTTGGCAATATCCGTTGAAACAGGCTCATTATTCATCCATAACGTATCCTCTTTTAACTCAATGATATAGCTCTTATCATCTGCTAATTCTACTTTATATTTATGATCCATCAACTCGAATTGTAATTTGGTATGCTTTTAGCGCCACAAAGAAAATCAAATATAATAAGGTAATTTTGGTTATTAAATATTTTAATATGCAGCTTAAACGATTTATAGCAGGGATGCTTCTCATTAATTGTCTGTTTGCTTACGGGCAAATGAATGAAAGTGAACCTGAAAAAATCGAAAACTTTATCAATATTTTTTATAAATCTTCCGCTAAAAGAACCATTGATATTACCCATACCAGATTAGAGTTAACTCCATTTTTTGATCAAAAAAGTCTGAATGGCAAAGCCCTTCTAAGCATCAAACCCTATAATCTTCCTATTGACCGAATTGCGCTGGATGCTCAAGGCATGAAGATCAAACAGGTTTCCATTATTGAAGAAAGTGATTCCATAGAGGTTTCCTATAAGTATAATGATGATCTTCATCTTATCGTTGACCTGAACAGGATATACAACATAGATGAACAATTCACGCTTTTTATAGAATATTCTGCTCATCCCTATACGTTGGAAGAAAAAGGTATCGATCAATCTTACGGGCGTGGACTCTATTTTATTGATCCGTTGGATAAAAACCCGTTAAAGCCTACCCAACTATGGACGACCGGAGAAACCCAAGCCAATTCCATTTGGTTTCCGACAGTGGATGCCCCGAATGAATCCTTCACACAAGAAATCTTTATTACAGTGGATGAAAAATATACCACACTGTCGAATGGCATTTTAGAAAGTACAGTTTATAATAACGATGGCACGAAAACCGATCATTGGCAACAAAATCAACCACATGCTCCTTATTTGGCAATGCTGGCGGTTGGGGAATATCATGTGACATTGGATGATTGGGGACCGATTAAAGTCAGTTATTACACAACGCCCGAATATGGCAAAGATGCACGCTATATTTTTGGTAGAACACCTTCGATGCTATCTTATTTTTCTAATTTATTCCGAGTAGACTTTCCATGGGATAAATATGCTCAGGTAGTGGCGTACGACTATACTTCCGGTGCCATGGAGAACACTTCAGCCTCCACCTTTTATCCTAAATATTATGCAGACAGATACGATGCGCTTGATCATAATTTTGATGATATTATCGCCCACGAGTTAGTACACCAATGGTTTGGCGATCTGGTAACAGCAGAATCATGGGCTCAATTAACATTGAATGAGGCTTTCGCCACTTATGGAGAACATCTTTGGTACAAATATCAATACGGTCAGGAAGAAGCCGATTACTTGCAATATAGTTATTTAAATTCCTACTTACATGAGGCCATATATAAGGTAGAACCCATTGTAAATTATTACTATGAAGACGCCGATAATGATCTTTTTGATTCCCATCGATATGAGAAAGGTAGCCAGGTGTTGCACATGCTAAGAAACTATTTGGGAGACGAATTTTTCTATAAAGGTTTGGAATACTATCTGAAAACGAACCGACATCAATCTGTTGAAATGGCTGATCTAAGGATGGCATTGGAAATAGTAAGCGGTGAAGATCTTTATTGGTTTTTTGACCAATGGTTCATGAAACCTGCTCACCCTATTGTCGATATCCATTATCGTTACGACGATTCCAAAAAAGAAATAATGGTAACCATCGATCAAATACAGACTTACGATGGTGTACCTATTTTCAAAATTCCGATGAACATTGATATTTATACCAATGATACCATTGAGCGAAAAGCCGTTTGGTTAAAAAAGAAAACAGAATCGTTTACTTTCCCGTCCAACGAAGCTCCTAACTTGGTGAATGTTGATGCAGATAAAGTAATACTTTGGGAGAAGAACGATTATAAATCCAAGGATCAATGGGTTTTCCAGTATAACCATGCCCCGCTTTACGTTGATCGGTTTGAAGCTTTGGAGGCACTGGCAAGTGAACAGGTATATTCCGAGGTGTATAAAACTTTCAAAATAGCTTTGAAAGATAAATCCTGGCACATCAGAAAATATGCCATCGAACATATTCTCTTGGAGAAAAATGGTTTCAATGAAATTTTGATCCACGACTTGAAAAAATTGGCTTTGAGTGATGTCAATAGCCATGTTAGAAATGCCGCTGTAAAAAAATTAGCCGACTTTGATGTAAGAACCGCCCAACCCATTTGTGATTCCCTATTGAACAACGACAGTTCGCGATTGGTCATTGGAACCACTTTGAAAATTCTTTATTCAACCAATAAGTCTAAATATTTCAAATTGGCTCAACAATTCGAATACATTGAAAATCCTAGTGTTGCTTTGGTATTAGCGAATATTTATAAGGAAATGGGCGGTAGCGAACAGCATGCTTTTTTTAAAAAATGCCTTTGGACCACGAGAAACAGCTATGCCACAGCGTATGTAAGAAGTTATGTTGATTATTTAAAGCGAATGGATCTAAATACACTCAAAGATGCCGTGGCGGTATTATCCGATTTGGTGGAGTACGAAGAAGATGAATTGGTTGTGGTGGCTTCCAAAAATGGCTTATATGACTTGCGATCATTTTTTGCCAATAACACTCTGCCGAATAGCGAGGCTAAAACGGCCATTTTAAACAAGACTATTGCCCGGTTAGAGAAGATTAACTAACTTCATTGAGAATTCTTCCCTTTTAAAAAAATCAATACAAATGAAAGAAATTCAATTTTGGACAATGCTGGCCTGTTTTCTATTGTTAGCGGCTTGTACCACTGATACTATAATCGAAAGCAATGAAGCACTCCCGGATGCCGCAACACCAAGTGGTGAAGGACTGAAAGACGCTGCCGACTTTCCTATTGGAAACATATGGGCGGCTGGACATCCGACATGGGGAAATACCAAAGGTACCGACCTCGGAGGACCGAACAATCAATGGACGGCCAACGCATTTGGGGCACTATCCACCATCGTACAAAAGCAATTGCAATTACCATTGGAAGATGAATTGTTTGTTCAGGAATTCAATAGCATCACGCCGGAAGTGGCACTTAAACCACACAATATTTCCATATCACCCGACTCTATCGATTTCAGGGAAGCAGACGCAATGGTAGCTTTTGCAGAAGCCAATAATTTAAGGATACACGGTCATGTTTTAGTATTTGATAAATCTGTGCCGGAATGGGCATTGGAATATGAAAAAAATGATGTCTGGACAGAGCAGCAATGGGAAGATTGGCTGGAAGATTACATTACAACAGTGGTGAGCCGTTACAAAGGTAAAATGGCCGCCTGGGATGTGGTTAATGAAGCCGGTGCTCCGTTGGGCGGAGGTTTAAATCCCGACTATTTTTGGTACAAGGTGATTGGTCCTGATTTTATTGAAAAAGCCTTTGTATGGGCGAATGTTGCTGATCCGGAGGCAAAGTTGTTCATCAATGAGTTTGGCACAGAATTCATTCCGGTTAAATTAAGAGATATTATCAATATTGCCGATGACCTGAGATCAAAAGGCATTCGAATAGACGGCATTGGCTTTCAAGGTCACATTCCGCTTCCGGTAATTATGGGCGATTTCTATGCTTTAAAAAAGGCTTTTAAGCGAGTAGCAGATGCCGGCTATTTGGTTCACTTAAGCGAACTCGACCTTCCGGTAAATGTTTTAGGTTATAGTAATGATCAAACCGAATTGCAACACAGGATCCAGCGCAAAAAATACAATGATATTGCCCGTGCCTATATTGCCGGTGTTCCGGCTGCTCAACGTTGGGGCATAACGCTTTGGGGCATTCCCGACAGGAATAGTTTTTACAATACGGTAAAAATTTGGTTTGATCTCAGAATCTTGGGCGGTGACAGAGACTTCCCGCTATTATGGGATGAGGATTATGCCGCCAAACCTGCCTATTATGGCTTTAGAAATGGCTTAAAAAATATTGAAGAAGGTTGGCTGTATCCCAACATTTATGACACCCAAAAAACAATGGTGGCCTTAGATGACAAAGAAAGCAAGGAAATGGACATGTTTTTTGAACATTCCAAATCTTTCTTAATGAGCCACTACGGTTTAAGCGCTTCAGAAATTGATGAAATGATCAATGTTGCCAAAGCAAATTTAAGTGAAGAAGGATTAAGTTGGTAGGTTCCAAACCTCATTCAATTTCTTCTATTTTCTTTCTTCCAACTTACCTAATCCGTCGCCGCATCCACTGCTTGTAACATATCAACGGTGCCCCAGCCAAAATCAGGATCCTTTTGTCCTTGCAGCTGATAAAAATGAGATGATTGGATCATGATATCCATAACTTCTTCTCTGGTCATTTCCGGGTTAGCACTCCAAAGTAAAGCAAACATACCCATCATTCTGGCAGTAGCTTCTGAAGAGGCCGCCGATTTCTCCACGCAAAAATCTACTTCTTTACCGGTATGTGCAGTAGAACCCGCTACAAACTCACCGTTCGTATTTTCTCTGTTATCAATTCCGGTAACGGCCACTGTATTCCATCTATCAGCCGGAAAAATTACTCCTAAAATATCTTTGATGGCCGGATCTGTGGTGCCGGCAGCACAGCCAATAATCTTGCCTTTATCGTAGTAATAATTGATCGAGTTTTTCACCCTATGCAAAAAGAAAATCGTTCCCATAGACATATTGACTACTCTAATGTTTTCTCTGTCTGCCATCGCTCGAATGGCATTCGCAATGCCATATATCTGACTTGGAAACAATATTACTATTGCCGTTGAGGCTCTTACACTGGTAATATCTGCATTAGGAGAAATGACCAATGCCGACTGAATCATTCCGCTGCCATGTAACCATTGTCCCTCAATTAATGGACTGATACCCAAAGCATCGGTTTCCAGCGGCTCGATGCCATCATCTTCAGTCCACGGCAGCCACCAAAACGGCTTATGAAAACCCTCCGTGGCTCTTCCACCATATCCATTTTCTTCAAACAATTCACGCGCCCACGGCACAATTCCGTTGTCGATCACACCAACCCCGATGCCTTCTCCAAAAATATTATACTGGCGATAAACATCATCAATATTATGTCGCCGAATAACAATACCGAAAGTATTATCATAATTGGCTACTTGTTCAGAATAATCCGGATCGGTTTGATATGGGTCTAATATCATATCTCTCCTTTCGTTTTCAGATGAAGCGGTTTTACTAGCCGTTGTCGGATAACCGGCAAATGCTCTGATGACATCCATATCGATAGGATAGCCATTGACTTCAGAAAAAGTAACTTCCGGTAATGCTCTCAGTTGTTGCAAGGTTTCAAATGATGTGATTTTGACACTGAGAAAGCCCAACACATCATCCTTATAGATCAATACATCATCTACTTCTCCAAAATCTTCTGCCTGCTTTTTTTCCAAGACATACACCTTTTCTAAAATCCTATTCCTTGCATCAAGATTTTTGACGATGCCATCGGTGTAGCCCAACACCAAAATATTGTCTGTGACCGTTAATGCCTTATAAAACACTTCATCACTTTGTTCATTCCAATCGAATGCCTTATTGTTGGTTTGAATTGTTTCCAGAATGTATTGATCCAGTTCTGCTTTAACGGCGCTCACCTCAATGCCGGATTCTTTCAAATCAGATTGACAGCTGACAAAAACAAGAAGGATGACGACTAAATAAGTCAAATGATGAATAGTTTTTTTCATGGTTATAATTTTATAGGTCAGGATTAAAAATTGACCTACCTAAAATAGTAATTTGATTTGAATTTTAAAAGAATTGTTTGATCTCCACTGCCTTCACTTTCCCATTTTCTAGTGCAATGATCTTATTGCATTCGTCAATCGTAGTGGATCGGTGAGCGATAATGATTACCGTTTTGTCTGCAGGCATTGCTCTAAGGGTTTCCGTAATAATGTTTTCATTAGCCGCATCCAAGGCAGAAGTGGCCTCGTCCAATATTAAAATAGGGGCATCCTTCAAAAAAGCTCTGGCAATCGCCACTCTTTGCCGCT
>JAGQYH010000113.1 GCA_020436175.1 Bacteroidota bacterium | reverse complement strand
TACCTTTTCTTTAAGGTTAGCCATTGATGCATAAGGTTTCGGGCCATGCCATCACATGGAAGTGGTGGTTCGAAATATGGATCCGCAAGTAAATTTATGGACAAAAGCCTTGGAAGGAGATCCGGATTGGACTGCCATATATCAAGGTCATTCGAGTGCAGTAGATTGGCCACCGCAGCTTTCTACAAAGAATTATACAAGGCCTTTCCAACAGCTAAATTTATTTTGGGTACGCGCGACCCGGAAAATTGGGCGGATAGTTTTGGTACTACCATATATAAATTAATGGCCGGCATCGATCAAGCTCCTGAGCACATGCAAGAATGGTTGCAAATGTGCTTAAAGGTGACGACTAAATGCGGTTTTCCATTGGGTTTGGATCGCGATCAACTCATCAAAGGTTTTATTGCTCATAATGATGCGGTGAAACAGGCCATTCCTGCAGATCAATTATTGGTGTACAGTGTCAAAGATGGTTGGGAGCCGCTTTGCCAATTTTTGGGTGTGCCGATACCCAATGAAGCTTTTCCACGAACCAACAATCGTGAGGAGTTTTGGGAGTTGATTAAAGGCGCTGAATAGTAAACTTTATAATAGGTGATTACTTTACAGTCACCTTAAATTTTTCAGAATCATTTAATGTTCCTATTGAAAGTTCAAAAGGCTCATTGAGGAAGCTGATAGTCATACACCAACTTACCTTTTTTATTGAACACCTCGAATAAGACGCTATCATCAACGATGGTAATCTTTCCAAAGTTTTGCTTGTGATATTGTGTGCCCTCCACAAAATACGGATTGCCATATTCATCATTTTTCTTTCTAACCTTATAGCGATAAGCCGTTAGGGGCGAACAACTAAATTCATAAAGTGTTTTTCCGAAATCATCATTTTTAAACAAGGTCGAATAATGCATATCGCCGCTGATAAAAATTACATTGTCCAATCCTGCCGCCGCGGTTAGAAGGGCATCATATTCTTCCTTGAAAGCTGCAAAACGTTCGTGATGCGTACCTTTGGGATTGATGATCTGAGAGCCTAATACCACAAATTTATGTTGGGCAGTCGACTGTTTTAATCCATCAATCAGCCATTCTAATTGTTCAGGTCCCAAAAGAGCATTGTCAGATTGTTCTTGTGCCGTACGAAACCATCGGCCATCCAGCATGAAAAATTCTACATTGCCATATTCAAAGGAATAATAGATGCCATCAGAAGGAGAGTTGGGATTACCCCAAAAATTATTGAACACTTTCTTGGCGATGTATTTGTTTTCATAAGTTCCAATACTATTATTCGGACCGAAATCATGGTCGTCCCAAATAGCATAGTGTAGTTTGTCTTGAATAAAAGTGGCCATCGTTTTCTTTCTTCGACTTTTGGCATTTTCCCGAAACATATTGGCTTCATTTTTTGTATCGCCCAACAGGTAATAGACATTGTCTCCCAACCAAAGCATTAAGTCCACTTCGTGTTCAGACATCGGTTTGAAAATTCTGTAGCCGTTGCCCGGCGCAATAACTTGTAAAGGTCCCCACCTTAAGGTACAGGAACCCAATAGGAAACTGAATGCGTTTGATGTGTCTTTGTTGACGGCATCAAACTTGTATCGTTGTTCGTTGACTGCATTGGCAATGCTAAGTTGATTGTCTTTGGGTTGAAGACCAACAATATGCAAGTTGTAAGTACACCAACGCTTGTGACACAATTCTTCTGCATCTATTGCTGCGTCCAGTGCGTCCTTCATACTAAACTGCAATGGTGCTTGTTTTTGCTTCACCATTAACCAAATATTGGTGGTAGAATCTGTGGTATGGCCTTGCATCGGTCCTGATACTGTAATTTGTGTCCAACCGGCAAGAGGAATCAAGACACAAAGGCAACTTAAAAGTAGATAGCGGATCATACTACTAATGTATTAAACTTGTTTAAGGAATTGAGGGGATTTTTGGACAAATGAATTTGGTCTGCCTATACTTTATTGAAATCAATGCCTTCTTCAGTTGATGGTCTATCGAAATGGACAAAGTATTGGAAAGTGCAAATAGTGGTTGATTCGTTGAATAATGTTTTAATAAGTTATCGCTGTAATTCAATGCTGGCTATGTTCTAGCATTGTAGTGAAGCATTGGCTGTTTCGTCATATGGATTATATTTTATATATTTAGTTAATGATTTATTAATATTGAATAAAAATATGTCCATCATGAAAAACATTACTACTATTCTTTGTCTTTTTATTTTGATGTGTATAGCCATGCCATCCACTTCTCAGGATTTTTTCGGTGCCAACTTTACAGGCAAACATACGTGGGGATTGAATGTAAAATACAATGGTGATTTTTGGGTAGGTACGCATTATAATATCAGACGGTTTGGAGGTTTCAATTCACGACCGTTGGACTTTAATGTTGTGGCTGAAGTAAAGATCAATAAAGGCATCAGTGGCATCGGTACAGAATTGGGTTTTGGACAAGTATATGCCGATGGTAAGGATTTTGTAAACAGTTTTGGTTTAGGTGTTAGATATGGATTAAGAGCAGAATTCTGTCCGATAATGTATAAAGGAAAGGAAGAGGAAAAAATAGCCTATTCCAGCCTAAGTATAAATACAGCTTTGAAACCCGGATATTATGCGAATGCCTATTGTGTTGCCGGAGATATCGACGTAGATATTGTAAAATTTAATTTTGGATGTTCCAAAATGGAGAATTTTGAAAGCAAGTTTGATGTAGATGTATTCGATAGATTGAGCGTTGGATTACATACGGATTGGACCAATGCATTGAAAGGAAACGGGCGTTATCATCTTACCATCGATGCCAATAATAGTTTCTATTTCAAGAATAAACCGGACGGAGCATCTGCCGCCTGGAATACTTACTATAATGTAAATGACCATATTCCAATTAAAGGCGATTATAATGAAGAAACTGAACCGGGTAATACATCAGTCGGTTCATGTAATCTGCCGGAATGGAATTTTGAATTCAAATTAAGTCACTCCGTTAGATTCTAGTTTTTTGGTTTTGATATGACCAAAAGGCGATATGTTACATTTTCATATCCCTATTGAAGTATCTTCTTTTTTATAATTTATACATTGAATTGAACCTAAGCTTTTCAAGACGTTAAAAAGCAAAATATTCATCTGAAGCCTGCTTACTTGTAAATAAATGCCGTTACCTTTAAAGCCTAATTGAATGAACACTTCATGCGAAAGGCGATACGTATTGGCTTTGTTTTATTACTACTGTCTATTGGGTCGAATCAGCGCCTAAAGGCTCAATGCGATGATATTGATTTTGGTTGTAGCAATTTTAATATTATTGTGGATTTAGCCGTAGATACTGCCGGACTTTTAAGTCTTTGCGAAGGTGAACCCATCAGTTTTATTAATCAAACAACTTCAAACTTAAATGCTATTGATTCTTTTGTTTGGATATTTAATTATTTGAATGCTGAGTCTGTTCCGCAAGATTGTGAGATCACACCTTCCTTAGATCCCGTTACACATGTTTACCATTTTGACGACAGTTTGATCTGCACCAATCCAAGTCAGGATTTCTTTCGATTGAGTGTTGGTCTTAGCGCCATTGATACCAATGGATGCTTTAGTCTGGTGCAATCCAATGAGATCATCATCAATATTTTACCACGGGCTTATTTTACCGCCAATACAACGATTTGTACCAACGGCGGTGTAAACATCAATAACCTAAGTTGTCCAAACTCTGCGAACATCGAGTTTGAATGGGAGTCACAACCGGATGGACAAACCTCAGATCAGTTTAATCCCGGCTTTACCTATCCTGATCCGGGCACCTACACCATTACCTTAACGGCTATTTCAGATACTTGTCATTTTGAAGATACCTATACGCAACAAATAACGGTATTGGAACCTCCTGAACCGGCTTACATTATTGGTACTGCCAATACGGATAGTTTATGTGCCGAATTGGATACGTTAGTTTTAATTGATCAAAGTATGTTTGCCGATTCGACTTATTGGCAAATTACACCCGGCAGCAATGTAACTTATGTGAATGGCGTTCGGGGAGGAGATACAGTTTTGGTAATATTTCAATCTTCAGGCACTTATCACCTTACCTTAAATTCTTCTAATCAGGCATGTACCAGAGATACTTCATTTTCGATAGAAGTAGAACAGGTAGCCTTGTTGAATGTCAATAATCTTCCGGATTGTATTGATACCAATGTGGTGGATCTTTCACAATACACAAATTTTAATGGCACGCCGGATAGTTATGTCATTACCGTAACTTATCTGGAAGATGGAAGCCAACAAGTTTTTTCAAACACTATTCCAACGAATCTCATTTTACCCGGATACGGTAATTATGAGGTGGAGATTATCTCAACGAGTGAATGTGGTGCAATCACTCGGAAAGGTTTATTTGGAAACTATCCCCATATTACTGTTGCGCCAATAGAAGACTTGTGCGCCAATCAGGATACGGTAATCAACTTAAACAATCTGGTGTTGCCCACTTCAAATATATGCCTTGAGTGGGTGGGAACCGGCGTATTTAATGATAGTCTTTTTAATCCATCTTTAGTAGGAGAAGGAGATTACACTGTGCGACTGAGAGATTGTGATCGGATTTGCATCAATATTCCACTGGATATAACTGTATTAGGAAGCACCATCAATTTTGAAGCGATTACTATTTGTATTACGGATGGTCCGATCGCGTTGGATGATATCCAATCAGGACAATGGTATGGAACAGGTGTGATGACTGATAGCTTATTCCCGTCGCTAATTGGAATTGGCATTTTGGACGTCTATTATTTATCGGATACTTCTGCCTATTGTGAAATCAGAGATACTTTATCGATTGAGATTAAAGACTCTGTAATGGTTGATTTTGCTGTGAATTCACCCAATTGTTTGGATTCTGTATTTCGGTTTGTAAACCTTTCGTCTGACAGTGTGGTGATCTGGAATTTTGGAGATGGAACAACTTCAACGGAGGAAAACCCTCAGCATCAATATGGAGCAACAGGCAGCTATACCGTTAAATTAGTGGCCGGTGACCCGCTGAATGGATGTGTTGACAGTAGCTTCCAAACAGTGATTGTTCAATTAGGACCTTCCTCATCATTTAACTATACCATTGATTCCGTCAAATGTGATTCTGCTGATCTTACTTTCATGGCGGTTGTTCAGGACTCCAACACCAATTATATCTGGACGATCAATGGAGATACCGCATATGGAGAATTGGTGAACTATACCATAGAGGTGTTTGATACAGCGAGTCAGATTTTGGTTACGCTAACCGCTTCGAATAACTGTGGAACAGCCGTAAGCAATCAAATAGTGAATTTGCCATCCGGTTTTTATGTAGATCTATTGTATGATTCTGAAGCAATCAAATGCGCCGGCGATACCGTTGACTTTATCTTGGTTGGAAATAATATCGACAGCTTCATTATTGATTATGGTAACGGCATCGTCGTGGTCAATGAAGTAATCGACATCCCCTTCCCGAATTCAAGTGACACCATTATTGATTATGAGGTAACGATTTATGCTTTTAATGCCATTTGCGGATGGGATACTGCCCAAGCTGTTATTCCGGTACAAAGAGATGTTCCGGTGGCAGCGGCGTTGTATTCAGATGATCATATTTGCCTAAGTGAAACCATTTTGTTTTACAATGTTTCTCAATATGAAAGTGAAACCGTTATATTTTTTGGGGATGGCAACTCCGGCATTTTTACCAATGATACCATAGCCTTCCAATATACTAATGCCGGTGAGTTTACGCCTTTAGTTGTAGCCTATGGTTGTGGTATAGATTCCAATTTTTTAGATCCGATTACGGTTGCGCCGCTGCCAATGTTTGATATTGAAGTTGTGCCGGTAATGCCGTGTATAGGGGAAGAAATTACGATGATCAATAACGGTAACGGCATTGCGCCGGTCTGGTTGATAGATGGCGATACAGTGGCTAGTTTTGTAGATACCTTTTATTTTGAGCCGCCTTCATCAGGAGAATATGAGATCATTTTGGTGGCCACCGCTCCGGGTAACAGCTTTTGTTCAACTACAGATACGGTAAACATATCTGTCGGACAGCAGGTTGGTCTTTCAGTTGAGGTGTCTCCGGTAAGTGGTTGTGCGCCGCTTTCTGTGAATGTGTCGGCCACTTCAGCCGATCCAACTACAAATTATTATATTGATTTTGGCAATCAGCAAGTAAGTCAGAATAGCAATGCTACAGCCATTTATAGTAGTGAAGGATGGTACAATTTAAGTATTTCCGGAACTAATGATGGTGGATGCAGGGAAGATACCATTATTCAGATTGAAGTGTTGGATGCGTTTTTAGTACAAGCCCTCGGAGATACAACCATTCGCATCGGTGCAGCGGTAGAGTTAGATTTTGAGGTCAATCAAAATTTTGAATCATTTTCCTGGTACAATGCAGATACATTGATCGGGACGAATACAGTTCGGCCATTAATTCTTTATCCGGAAATGGATGCCGTATACGGTTTGGTAGTGTTCGGACTGGACAGTAGTTGCTTTGATACTGATACTGTTTTGGTTTTTATTGAATGTGATGATCTGTTTTTACCGGATGCCTTTTCACCGAACAATGATGGCTTTAACGACCGATTCAATGTCTTTAAAGTTTTTGGTGATTATGAAGCGAATAATGGTAAAAGTTGTTTGCAATTGATTGATGTTTCCATTTTTGACAGATGGGGAGAATTGATCTATTTCAGTGAAGATGAATCAGCTTTTTGGGATGGTACTTATAAAGGGAAAGCATTGAATGCCGGAATATTTACCGTAGTTGTCAACTATAGAAAATTAGGGAAAACAGAAACATTAAAAAAAGAGATTCATTTGATAAAGTAACTATCGCTTGGCTCTAGTCGAGCGATAAGTATTATTTGGTTTGAAGCGAATTCAATGAAATATGGAATAAAAAACAAAAGTTAAGTGGAATGGAATTGTTTTCAATTGCTGAGAATGGAAATCAGTAAGACAAGTGAGTAATGGGAATGAGATTTAGTAAGAAATATAGTCGTTTTAATTACAGCCAAGGTGCTAAGCTTTGCCCCATACTTTGTGCGTTGTTTTATCTTTGCTCATCCATCACAATTCAGGCTCAAGATCCTTATTTCTCTAATAACCTTTACCATACACTTTATCTTAATCCTGCTTATACCGGATATGGCGCCAAGCTAAAGGTTAATTTGTCATATAGGAATCAATGGCGATATCAAAATTTCCCGTCCTACAGAACCACTTATGCTGCGGTTGAATCAAAAGTGATCTGTTTTAACAAAGGATCTTATCTGGCTGTTGGCGGATATGGCTTGTTTGATCAGGAATATTTGGGGGCGATCAATAATTCTAATAACCAGCTTTCGGTGGCCACCAGTTTAAAATTGGCACAATCCGGCACACTTCAGGCAAGATTAATGTTGGGGATTGGACTGGGATTGATCTCAAGAAATTATAATATAAACGATCCAGTCTTGTTTGAAACCATTGTCACCAACGGCAATAATTTTGATCCGTCATTTGCTGCAAACAATGGATTTATTGGTAAAAGTTTAAGAGAAGATGTTAGCGTTGGCAGTGCCATTGAGATCAGCTTGAAAAACAG
>JAGQYH010000112.1 GCA_020436175.1 Bacteroidota bacterium | reverse complement strand
TGGACATTTGCTTTAAAACTTCTTCTGTAAAGTTGAATTGACCTACCCAGTATTCCAGATCGTCTTTTGTCATCATATATTGATCAAAACCGGATTGAGGTAATCTATGGTCCAGATAATCATTGGATTGAGAGGTAAAATCCAATACCTTGAAATAAACCTCGTCCTTGGGATCAATGTTTTTTAATCCGGTAGATTGCCCATAGATATTAGAAATTAGCAATAAAGCTGTAATGAATAGTAGATAGATTTTCCCCATAAAATTTTGTCATTTTTGACGCACCAAAAATTTATCAGGGTTAGCATGTTTTTATTCATCAAGTATCACTTTGCAATAATGATGTTCCTTAATAAATATAATTCATTAAAATTTAGCTATCAAATATAAGCAAGTTATAGTAATATCTTACTAGCTATAAGTAATGATACAAATACTGGGGTAAACGTTGCATTTTTCAATTTTGGTAATGAAAATTCTGGATAAACTGCCTTAACAAAATGGCATGATTTCTATCTCTAAATTTTGAACTGTACAAGAAAGTTATGCGAAAAGATTTGAGGTCGGCAAAAAAAGCTTTGATATAATCTTGTTGGTGTAAAAGTTCAATTTGGTAAAGTCGAGCAAATTCATCCCATTCTTCTAAGTGCTGATGAAACCATTTACGAAGTTCATGGCTGGGAGCAAAATCTTTGACCCAATGATCAATGCCGGACTTTTCTTTAGAGATTCCTCTCGGCCAAAGTCGATCTACAAGAATCCTTATTCCATCTCCTTCTGATGGACTGTCGTAAATTCTTTTGATCTGAATATCCATCATTGGAAGGATGATTATTGACTACACCTTCTCGATAACCACAGCGGAAGCGCCACCTCCACCGTTACAAATTCCGGCTACACCAATTTTGCCGTTTTTGTGCTTCAACACAGAAGTTAATGTGGCTAAGATTCTTGCGCCGGAGGCACCAATGGGATGTCCAAGTGAAACCGCACCGCCAAAAGCATTTACTTTATCATGTGATACCTCCAAATCTTTCATATTCGCTAAAGCAACAACTGAAAATGCTTCATTGATCTCAAAGAAATCTACATCGCTAACGCTCAAATTTGCTTTGGCTAATGCTTTTGGAATAGCTTTGGCAGGAGTAGTAGTAAACCAATCCGGCTCTTGAGAAGCATCGGCATATCCCACTATTTTGGCTATGGGTTGTAATCCAAGTTCATCTACTTTTGCCTTGCTGGCCAACACCAATGCGGCAGCACCATCATTGATCTTGCTGGCATTGACAGCGGTAACCGTACCGTCTTTTTCAAAAGCAGGTCGTAGTGTAGGCACTTTATCATATAGGATATTTCTGAACTCCTCATCTTCCTTTACGATAATTGATTCACCTCTTCTTTGTGGTACTTCAACGGCTACTAATTCATCTTCAAAATAACCCTTGCTATAGGCTTCCTCGGCTCTTTTGTAGGAAGAGATGGCATAGGCATCTTGCTCCTCTCTGCTGAAGTTGTATTTTTTGGCACATATTTCTGCCGTATTTCCCATCATATATCCTTTATAAGGATCTTGCAAACCATCTCTTACAATAGCGTCAATAATTTCTCCATTACCATACTTTATTCCTGTTCTTTGTTTCGGTAAGTAGAAAGGAGAGTTGCTCATACTTTCCATTCCGCCGGCTACAACTATGTCCGCATCTCCTAATCTTATGGACTGTGCAGCCAACATAACGGCTTTCAATCCGGATGCACAAACTTTATTGACCGTAGTACAAGGAGTATTCGGAGAAATGCCTGATTTTAGTGCAACTTGTTTGGCCGGTGCTTGTCCGACGTTGGCGGTAAGCACATTGCCCATAAATACCTCATCCACTTGATCTCCGTTGATGTTAGCGCGCTTTAAGGCTGCTTCTATGGCTGTTTTACCAAGGTCTAATACATCAACAGTTGAAATTTTACCGTTAAAACTTCCAATGGGTGTTCGGGCAACAGAAACTATATATACTTCGTTCATAATATGCAATGGTTTTATTAATTGACTGCAAAAATACTATTCGATAAACAAAAAAGGGTATGATATAATTCAAAATTGGAATGGTAATTGAAAATTTACAAATTGAAACACCACAAATTGACTTAAAACCCAGAGTTATCTACATCGTGTGAAGTGAAGGCATGGTCAGTTTTTTATACTTTTACCCTGACAAATTCTATCAACCCATAAAATTGAAAAATAATGGCGAAAGCCAAAAGAGCAGCGAATAAAGGGAATACCAATAAAACGAAACAAGAAGAGCACTTAGATCCCTTTTTTACTAAAAAGAGAATAGGCAAGTTTTTTGGTTTTGGATTTGTTCTATTGTCATTGTTCTTGACAGTAGCATTTTTGTCTTATTTCTTTACGTGGAAACAAGACCAGGATAAAGTATTGGAGGCATCTTGGCAACTCATATTCAATAGAGATTTGCAAATCGCCAATCATCTTGGGAATCTGGGAGCTTTGTTCGGACATTTATTTTTCTTCGACCTATTTGGAATAGCTTCATTTTTGGTGATTGCCATCTTTGGAGCTTTTGGTATTAATCTAGTGTCCGGAAAAAAAGTGTTGAAAGCGGGTATTATAACCATGCATGCACTTTTTCTCATTATTTGGATCTCGACTTTTAGCGGTTTTTTATTGGGAGGTAATGCTTTCCCGTTTGCCGGTGGCTTAGGTTTGAATTTAAGTGGATGGTTGGCCGGAATTATTGGCAGGATTGGATTGGGGATATTGTTGGCATTTTCAGGAGGTATATATGCTTACTATTTTATTGGGAGGCCTGAATTTATTATGCATTTCGGGCGTCTTTTCCAATTGAAATCAAAATCAACCGAAGAAGAAATTGAAGAAGAAAGTTTTGAAAAGGTCATGTATGATCTGGATGGGAATAAAATTGAACCTAACAAAGATCCATTTACACATAGAAAGGACGAGACTTTTGAGCCCATCGAACAGCATAATGAGATTGATCTTTCGATGGAGGAAGACAATGACGATAAGGAGCCTTTCCTGATTAAGAAAGCAGAAAAGACTTTGGAGGTAAGCGAGCCGGAACTGAAAAGCAACAATGACACATCTGTCTCGGAAACAGAAGAGGTTGAACTCGACATTGAAAAGGTCAAAGAGGAAAAGATAGAATCTTCTAACGAAGTAGCACACAAAGGCATCGATACAGTTTATGATCCGACATTAGATTTGCCCGGTTATAAATTTCCGACTTTAGACCTTTTGGAAGACCATGGTGAAGGGGAGATCCAGATCAATAAAGATGAACTGGAGCAGAATAAAAATCAGATTATTGAAACCCTCAGTAATTACAACATTAAGATTTCTAAGATCAAAGCTACCGTTGGACCTACCGTAACGCTTTATGAGATCGTGCCGGCGCCGGGTGTAAGAATTTCTAAGATCAAGAATTTAGAAGATGATGTAGCACTGAGTTTGGCGGCATTGGGTATTCGTATCATTGCACCGATCCCCGGAAAAGGAACAATCGGTATTGAAGTTCCCAATGAAAAGAAGTCGACCGTCTCCATGAAATACATGTTGGCTTCAGAAAAATTCAGAAATAGCAAGATGCAGTTGCCGATGGCGATTGGCAAGACCATCACCAACGAAATTTATATTACCGATCTGGCCAAAATGCCCCACTTGCTAATGGCGGGTGCCACAGGTCAGGGGAAATCAGTCGGATTGAATGCTATTTTGGTTTCTTTGCTGTATTGGTGTCATCCTTCCGAATTGAAGTTTGTATTGGTGGATCCGAAGAAAGTAGAGTTGAATATTTACAAAGCCATCGAAAAGCATTATTTGGCGAAGTTGCCGGGCGAAGATGAACCGATCATCACCGATACTAAAAAGGTAATTCATACCCTCAATGCCTTATGTATTGAAATGGATGAGCGTTATGATCTTTTGAAAAATGCCAATGTCAGGAATTTAAGTGAATACAATAAGAAGTTTAAATCCAGAAAACTGAATCCATTAAAAGGACATCGGTATTTACCATTTATTGTTTTAGTAATTGACGAGTTTGCCGATCTGATGATGACAGCAGGAAAAGAAGTGGAAATGCCTATCGCCAGACTAGCACAATTGGCCAGAGCTATCGGTATTCATTTGGTGATCGCCACTCAGCGACCTTCTGTTAATATTATTACCGGTGTAATTAAAGCGAATTTTCCGGGAAGAATGGCGTTCAAAGTGACTTCTAAAGTAGATTCGAGAACCATTTTAGATGCCAGTGGAGCAGACCAGTTAATCGGTAGAGGAGATTTACTTTTGTCCATTAATGGCAACATTGTGCGTTTACAATGCCCGTTTGTTGATACCCCGGAAGTAGATGAAATTGTTAAGTTTATTGGTGATCAAAAAGGATATGAGGAGGCATTTTTATTGCCCGAGTATATTGATCCAAAAGATGAAAGCAATAAATTGGGCGACGATCCACTGGAAGATATTGACCCAATGTTTGAAGAAGCAGCTCGGTTGATCGTTCAGCACCAGCAAGGATCTACTTCTTTGATCCAACGTAGAATGAAGTTGGGGTATAACAGAGCCGGTAGAATTATGGATCAATTGGAAGCCGCAGGTATTGTTGGGCCTAATGCCGGCAGCAAGGCACGTGATGTTTATATTCCGGATGAGTACGAGTTGGAACGCTTTTTGCAACAAATGCAGGAAGGCGTATAAAGGCTTGAAAAATACAAAGTAAAAACATGATGAAACTTATTATAGTTGGCTTAATTAGTTTGTTAGGTATGCAAAATCCGGAAGTGCCGATGGTACAAAGCGATCCGCAGGCTAAGGTGGTTTTGGATAAAACAAGTTCAACATTTAAACAATTAAAGAATCTCAAAGCTGATCTCGAAATTTTTATTGAAAGTCCTGATCAAGAACCCTTTCAGCAAAAGGCAGTTGTCTATATTCAAGGACAGAATTTTAGATTGGAACTTCCCGATGAAGTGATTATCTGTGACAACAAAAGTATTTGGAGATACTTGAAAGACATGAACGAAGTGCAAATCAGTGATTATGAACCCGGCGATGATGAGATAACACCAACGAATATTTTTAATATCTACGAAAACGACTTTTACTATCAATACGGTGAAGAAGTAAACGAAGGTGGTAAGAAATATCATAGTGTTGACCTTACACCGTTCGATAAAGAGAAAAGCTATTTTAAAGTGAGAGTTTGGGTAAGTGTTACAGATAATTTCATCCATAAAATGAAAGTGTTCGACAAAAACGGCACGAGATACACTTATTCCATTGACAACCTTAAAAAGGATACGGAGTTAAAAGCCGGTATCTTTCAATTCTACAAGAGCGATTATCCGGGCATTCATGTGGAGGACTTAAGGTTTTAAGAGTAAAATCGGATTTGTCTATTTATTGTTGTTAAAGAGTTATGCCTACGGCAAAATGCGTGATTCATCAATACATTCAATCAAATTACCATTTCATTATTTAGGAGGTATGCAAGCAATTAATGAATAAGTTTGCTTAAAATTGCAATGCACGCATTGTAAAATCGTTCAATATAAACTGAAAATAATGGCAAAGTCAGATAATCAATTACATGCACTTCTAGATAAGTTGGATTTTTTACCGGAAGGGATGAAAACCAAAGCAGCGTCGTTTGCCTTCGGAAAGGTAGTTCCCTTTATTAGTACGGCAGGTTGTGAGTTTGAAAAGGTCACTAACGAAGAAGTGATTGTTAGCATTCAAAACAAGCGAAAAGCCAGAAATCACATCGGTCAAATTCATGCTGCGGCTATGGCTTTGATCGCGGAGACGGCCTCAGGTTTTGTGTTGGCTATGAATATGCCGGACGATAAGTTGAATTTGATTAAATCAATGAAAGTGAATTACTTGAAAAGAACAAAAGGAAAAATGACGGCTGTGGCCAGAATTTCCCCTGAGCAAGTGAATAAATTGAGATCAGAACCTAAAGGAGATGTCATGATCGAAGTACAAGTTACTGATGAAACCGGTGAAGAACCCATCTCTTGTGAAATGAATTGGGCGTGGGTGCCGAAAAAGAAATAATTGTTTTAATTGGATAATGGGTTAAGACAAAATCTCTCCGTAACCTAATTGTTTGATCCAGTCTTGTTGTTGAACTTTCTTATAAATTTCAACTAATTCAGGTTTTTTGGTGAAGGCAAACATTCTATCTGAATTTACATTTTTGACCAGATCTTTCATCTTTTCTTGTGTAGGGTGCAATCCGGCAAACTCCGCAATTTCGGGTAGGAATTGCATCGGATGCTCTAAAAAACTTTCATAACGCAAATGGTAAATGTCACCACCATACTTTTCGTCTAAAGAAAATGCTTTGGAAACATAATCTTCCCACAGCTTTACGCCTTCTTCAACATTCATGATCCGCAATGACAGATTTTGAGTGGCTTTATAATTTAAAAAACGTAAAACTCTAATGGCGTAAGTCAACTTTTTCGATTGACGGATATCTTTTTCTCTTTTAGACAAGCTTGCTGCTACGTCTATAGGATTTCGATAAATATGCAAGATTTTTGCCTCCGGAAAGATGTCCTTCCATAGATCGATGGTGATGGTCGTTCGAGGATCTTTCCAAGCCCATGGTATATTAAGATCTCTGATATCTTTTACTTTATGCTTTCCTAAAAAGTTTTTCTTTTTTTTACCTTTTAATTCACCGAGTAGGATGGATTTGGCTTGTTCATTAAAAATGGTGTCAGCAAACTGATAGTTGTAAGGATTGTCCCAACTGGCATTGGCTTGCGCTAAAAGCCATTCATTCAAAGTCACAAAAAAGCTGGCTTCATAAAGGTCAAAAGGCAATAATTTATGACCGATAAACAAACCCAATTGATTGAGCATATTGGTTAACATCGATGTTCCGGAGCGATGCATGCCTATAATAATTATGGGAGGAGTAGAATTGGTCATGGTTTGTTTTTCAATAGTTGATTAAATTCTTCAGCTAATGCCTTACTATAAATCGTTGCCCCTACTTCATTCAAATGTAATGCATCAAAGGTGTATTTGGCTTCGTAAAACGAATGGTATTTGTCGGCATCATTTAAGTTGAGTTTATGGGCATCATCAATGGCATCATAAAGCGGCATAACCAATGGATATTCGTAAGCGAATAATCTTGGGTGTAGAATAAAGATCAAATGTATGCCATTGGCTTCAGATAAAGCAATTAGCTCGTTGATCTTTTGAAGATGTAACGGATTGATCTTATAATCATCCGCATCATAATTCCTAAAGAAATCTCTGCGACTGATAATGGCATTGGTGACCATGGAAGTGTCTTTCAAAAAGGCATTTCTCCTCATTTCCATTTCCTTGGATTCGTCCTTTTTATCTAAATATTCTTGATCCAAAGGATAATAACCATTAATGCCATTCATTAAAAATGGAAAATCATTTTGAGCCCTGCTTTTTTGTTTTAATAGAATTTCTTCAATGATTTCTGCATTGAACAATTTGGCGATATAAGCAATGGAATAACCGAAATAGGCATTCCATTTTACATAGAATGGGGAATCGTAAGCAGAAGAAATTTTCAGAGCTTCTTTATAATCAGACCATCTGTACCAATAATGTGTTCTTTTTTTAACGGCATTCGGTGCCAAAGCCATATTGCCGATCTCAAACAGATCCATAAAGGCATATTGGAGCTGAATACTGTCCTTTTCAAGCAAATGCTCATAAATGTAAGCCGATTGTAAGGG
>JAGQYH010000111.1 GCA_020436175.1 Bacteroidota bacterium | reverse complement strand
ATCGATGCGCAGCAACTTTGGAACAATATTCAGCAAAAAAAGCCGAAGAACTATTTAGGTGCCTTTGCGATATTCTTTTTGCTGGCTGGAGCAGGAGTGAGCTTGTTGTTTTTGCAGAATGATAAAGCTTCGGAGCAGTTGGTCTCGGAGATTGCAGAGATAGAAAATGTGAGCAATATCGCTCAGGAGAAATCAGTTTCTGATAAAGAGTTTATATCTGGTAATGAACCGATAGGTGAGACAATGATTACTGCCAATGCAAAAGAAAAAATGTCAATTAATACCATTGCCGCACCTCCATCGGATAATGGGACCTTGGTTTTTTCACCTAATACAATTGATCAAAACCATGGCAAAGTCAATTACTCGGATCGTCGAAAAACCAAAATTGAAAGCAATGCAAGTAATAATTTAATTAAAAGTAATGTAGTAAATAATGCTACAGAATATGCTGATAATCAGCGTAATAATATTGTTAATGTAACCGAAAATCGGTCCAACAATCAAGATCATGGGCAAATTGGAACGACTTCATTCCTTGATGTATCTCCGCAAGTAAATCAAGTAGATGCATCTATTCCAAACAATGCCATAAACAATAATGAGTCAAAAGCATTTAACGATGAAGTTGAAGTAATAGATCCTTCTGGTAATGAAACAGTTGAACAAGCAAATGAAATGTTAGCCATAGAGTCATCTCAAGAAATTGAGCAACTAAACAATACTGCATTTGAAGTGCATCAATTGGAGGAAAGAATGGCTGATGCGAAAGTTTCTAATTGGCAAAAGATGGATGGCGAAGTTGAAAAGCGTAAACCTGCCGGAAATAACAAGCAGAAGTTCAAATCCAATAAGCGAACATTTGAGTTAACCGTTGATGTTTTAGGAGGTCCTATGTTTCCTTTCAAAAGTTTAACAGCGAAATCTGAGGAAGACAAAAGCTATTTGGCACAAAGGCAGTTTACAGAACAAGTGCTGAGAGGATATACGGCTGAAGTGAACACCTATGGCGAATTCAAGAAAATGGGATATTTCAAAGTGGGCGTGTCGTATGCCGGATTTAAAGAATCATTTGTTTACAAAGGTGAAACCATTAGGGAATATTACGATCCTAATGGAATTCAAAGTATTGAGATCGATGCCCAAGGTGATACTACTTTTGTGCTCGACAGTGTTTTGGTTACTCAGGTGATCAACAGAAATATCAATCGCATCAATTCCTATAATATGTTAGACCTGTCGATGTCTATGGGGTATATGCTCAATAGATCGAGATGGTCCATATTTGTTGATGCCGGAATCGCTTACAATCTAATGTTCAAAGCCAATGGACAATATTTGGATCGTCAATTGGAAGTGGTCAACTTTTCAGATGAGTTGATGGAGGAAGGGTCGGCTTATAAGAAGAATTTGGGCGTAGCTGTAGTGGCTAATGTTGGATTCGACTATGAGATCAAGCCCAATCTTAACTTTAAGATTCAAACCGGTTTTAAACGTTATTTTTCTGACTTTTCAACCCAAGAAAATCCTATTCGACAGAAATATAACTTCCTTAACTTAGGGTTGGGTTTAGCCTATACCTTCAATAATTTCTAATGGGAAAGTAGTTGGTGGTTATTCGCTATTTCAACCGATAGATATCGGTAGGGTTAACCACAAAAACAGCCGTATTGCCTTTGATGGCTATGGGCGCTCTGATAATATCCGGACGATGAGTGAGGATATTGATCCAGTCATCCATGCCAAATGTTTTACCTCGCAGATTTTCCTGATAATACTCATGTGCCTTATTGACCAATTGTTTAGGCTCCAGTTTGAGTAACTCCAATATTTGGCGCCAAATCGTTGGTGTAAAATGCTCTTTATGATATTCCACCATATTCACTTTTGAACTGATAGAATTAGCATAAGCAATGGCTTTCTTAGCTACCGACATATTCGGATCATAATAGAAAAGTATTTCATTTGGATGAACTTTCATGAAAGAAATATAGCAAAAAGTTTCAAATTGTTATATTGTTTACAACAAGTTTATTTCAATAAACATTTTAATTATCTTAGTCACTTGTAAGGCACTAAACATAAATAAGCGAGCAAAAGTATATGGATAAATTAATAGAAGTAAAGAATTTAGTAACGCAATTTAAGACGGAAGACGGTATTGTTACCGCTGTTGATGATGTAAGTTTTAATATTAATAAAGGAGAAACGATTGGTATTGTAGGGGAATCAGGTTCAGGAAAATCAGTTACTTCACTATCCATTATGCGCTTAATTCCCGATCCTCCGGGAAAAATTACAGGAGGTCAGATCATTTTTCATGATGAACATGGGGCAGTGGATTTGGTAGCCTTACCGGAAAAAAAGATGCGGGAGTATCGCGGCAACGATATTGCCATGATCTTTCAAGAGCCTATGACATCGTTAAATCCGGTTTTTACTTGTGGCGATCAGGTGATGGAAGCAATCTTATTGCATCAAAAGTGTAGCAAAGAGGAAGCCGCTAAAAAAACGCTGGACCTTTTTGAAAAGGTTCAATTGCCAACACCGGAGAGAATCCTCAAATCTTATCCTCATCAATTGTCCGGCGGACAAAAACAAAGAGTGATGATTGCCATGGCCATGTCATGCAACCCAAAATTGTTGATTGCGGATGAGCCAACAACGGCATTGGATGTTACCGTTCAAAAAACTATTCTTCAATTGATGTTAGGTTTAAGCAAGGAAACCGGCATGTCAACCATATTTATTACCCACGATTTAGGCGTAGTAGCCGAAATTGCAGATAGGGTAATAGTAATGTATAAAGGAAAGATCGTAGAGCAGGGAACAGTACTGCAAATCTTCAATAATCCTCAACATCCATATACGAAAGGACTTTTAGCCTGTCGTCCGCCTTTAGGTAAACGTTTGAGTAAACTACCGGTTATCGCCGATTTTATGAAGGAGGATGCCGATGGTAATGTGGTAGAGTTGGAGTCAGATATGAAGAAGTTAATCGATAGCTTTATTGTAACTCCGGAACAAACAGCTGATCGTCTTAAAGCATTGGAAGCGAAAGAACCGGTGTTAAAAGTTAGGAATTTAAATACTTGGTTTCCAAGTAAGAAGAATATGTTTGGTAAAGTTTTAGATCATGTAAAAGCCGTCAATAACGTATCCTTTGATGTATATCCCGGAGAAACGTTAGGCTTGGTTGGTGAATCGGGTTGTGGTAAAACAACATTGGGAAGAACCATCCTTAAATTGGTGGCCGCCACTTCAGGTAGTGTTCATTTTGAAGGAAAGGATCTCTTTAACTTAAGTGATGCGGAAATGAAGAAGACCAGAGAAGATATGCAGATTATCTTTCAGGATCCTTATTCATCCTTGAATCCGCGATTGACGGTTGGCAATGCCATTATGGAGCCGATGCAAGTGCACAAGGTTTTAGCCAATGATGCAGAAAGAAAGGCTAAAGTGATTGAACTATTGGAAACAGTAAATTTGAAAGCAGAACATTTCAATCGTTATCCTCATGAGTTTTCAGGTGGACAGCGACAAAGAATTTGTATTGCCAGAGCGTTAGCCTTAAATCCGAAATTCATTATTTGCGATGAATCGGTTTCCGCTTTGGATGTTTCCGTACAGGCGCAAGTGTTGAATTTATTGATCAGATTGAGAAAGGAGTTTGACTTTACTTATATTTTCATTTCTCACGATCTTTCAGTGGTGAAATTCATGTCAGATAGAATGGTGGTGATGAATAAAGGAGAAATTGAAGAAATGGGACCCGCTGATGAGATCTACAATAATCCGCAAAGACCTTATACTCAAAAGTTGATTGATGCCATTCCTAAAGGTAGTTTGGAAGATATTAAAGCGAGAGTAGCGGCGCTGAATAATTAAGTTGAAGCTCAAATTTTAAAATTTATAGTATGAAGTTCATTGGACTTTTAATGTGCTTAGCCACTCTATTGTTTTCTTCTTGTAGTGTTGAAATAGCTATGCAGGTCAATAAGGATAATTCCGGCAACATGGCATTTAAGGTTGATATGTCTCAAATGTTTGAGATGTTTGGTGCCTTTGGCGACAGTATCAGTAAAGAGGAAATGGATAGTGTTGTGTTAGAAGGAGGAATGGAAGGTTTTAAAGAAGCATTTGAAGAAGAAAGTATCAATAAACTAAAAGAAAGTGGCATTACGAATTTAAGTGCTGGACTGGAAGATGGCAAATATATGGTGATCCGATATGATTATGCCGATATTAATAGGGCATACGATTTCTTTTTTGTGTTGGATACTAATCTTACTGCAGAGCAGATCAAGGAATTAAAGGAGGTTGAATATTTTAAAGCAGGTAAGGATGAGTTGGTAATTTCTTTCCACGAAGATGGATTTAAAGATGCCATGAAAGGTGGCATGGGAGAAGACATGCCGGATATGGGAGAAATGGAAGGCATGGATATGTCATTTATGACCAGCATGTTCAATATTAAGCAAACTTGGGAGTTTGAAAGACCCGTAGCCAGAATCATTGATAAAAATGATTTACCTGTAATAGTGAAAGGGAACAAGGTTTATTACAGCACCAATATGACCAACTACTTGGAAGAGTTTGTTGGCCATAGCATCACTGTTGTTTTTGATGACGGTAAAACTGACCTGCCACCGACCAAGAAGAAAAAAAGAAAGTAATTCCGAAAATCATCTTCTTTAAATAGTTAGATTTCTAATCCGTCAACAAGTATTTTCTATTTCAAATCTATTGAATCCCTTATGCATCAATTGTATTATGGGCGGTGATATATTTTCACTATTGTTCCATTTCAATTTCAAATGTTAAAAGACTATTTTTAGAAAAAATATGTGCTATGCCGATTAGAATGGACAAAGATAACAACGGTGGTAATAAGGATAATTACCCCGGCGGAAGGAAGACCCAAAACACTACCGGCGGTGGTGGAGGTTTAACGGCTTTATTGCCATTTTTGATCACCCTCATTTCTAAGCGACCGAAATTGTTGCTAATACTCATATTAATTGCTGGCTTGTGGTACTTCTTTGGTGGAGGTTTGTCCAACATGTCGAATACAGAGGTTCAATCAGATTTTGGTACCGGTATGGAAATGAAGCAGGAAATTTACGACAAAGCTGAAGTGTTCGAACCATTGGCAGATAATAAATCCAACCCATTACCGGAACGGACTTCATTGCTTGAATATGCACCTAACAGGTTGAATCAGGGGCGACAAGGTTCATGTGTCGGATGGGCAAGTTCTTATGCAGCAAGAACTATTCTACATGCCCGACAAACCGGCGTCAATCCGAATAGAGTAACTTTTAGTCCGGCTTATGTGTATAATCAAATTGCCATTCCCAACTCCAATTGTCAAGGGGCTTACATGCTGGATGCCATGAAAACATTACATCAGGATGGCGATGTTCCTTTAGCCGCTTTTCCTTATGATGAGAGCAGTTGCAATGCTCGACCGGATCAATCTACGCACCGTGTAGCGGCAGATTTTAGAATAAAAGGGTACAATCGACTATCGATGGATCATGATAAGTATGCGGTGAATATGTTGGCGATGAAGCAAAACCTAGCCCAAGGCGCACCGGTAGTAATTGGCATGCAAGTAGGCGGAAGTTTCATGCAATCAATGAGAGGAAAGGATAAATGGATTCCCACCAGCGGAGATTATAACATGCGAGGATTTGGAGGGCATGCCATGTGTGTGATCGGCTACGATGATTATAAATTCGGCAATGAGGGAGGTTTTCAGTTAATGAACTCTTGGGGCGAAGATTGGGGTGATAAAGGTATTGCTTGGGTGAAATACAAGGACTTTGAATACTTTACAAAAGAAGCTTACGGCCTGTATCCGATGGGCGATGCTAATCACGTCAATACCACTGCTTTGGCCATCAATTTTGGATTGGTAAAAGTAGATGGCAATGGCAGTGTCACCGGAAAGATAAATTTAAAATCGGATGGCGGTAATTCCTTTTCATCTGCATCTCCTATACGGATTGGGGAAAGATTTAAAGTGGAGATCACCAATTCAGTAGAGTGCTATGTTTATATTTTTGGTCAGGAAACAGATGGTTCTTCTTATGTTTTGTTCCCCTATACCAAGAAGCATTCGCCTTACTGCGGCATAACCGGTACCAGACTGTTCCCGAGAGATTACAGTATGAAAGCCGACGATATTGGCAACAAAGACTATATAGCAGCTGTGTTTACCAAAGTGCCGTTGGACTATGATCAAATGAACAATGCCATTCAACAAGCTCGGGGCAATAACTATGCTGAAAAATTGAAAAATGCATTAGGCCAATCAGGCATTGACGGAATAAATTTTACTGCCGGTGAAAGCATTGGATTTAAAGTGCAAAATATGTCAGAACAACAAGCTGTAGGCGTAGTCATCGGTTTTGATAAACAGTAATGTGATACAAAGCAAAATTCCATTATTCAAATTACTATTGATATAACTGATCTAAAGGAGTTTAACTCGTGAAGCTTGCCTTAGATGAATTCAAGAGGGTAGTTTTAAGATAACAAAGCAATAGTATTTATTTGTTGAAGTAAAAGAACAACAGAAAACTTCCAAGTCCGAGTCCCACAATGACCAGAATCAATGGTAGAATATAAAGATACCACCGCTTTTTAGGCAGCAATAGTACCAATGCTGATATCAAAATGAACACCGCATTGAACCAACTGGTGGCGGCTTCAAAATAAAGTATGGTATGAACAATAATACTGAAAAGTGCGATCAGCTTGAAAAAGTTATACATACAGCGAAGTTAAAAGTAATTTTTACTGTTTTTAGCGTTATTTCATTCCAATATCATTTCCTGATGATCGATGCCATCTTCCAGATAAACAGCACTGATCACTTTAAAACCTAATTCCTTATAGAATTTATCCAGATAGCATTGAGCAGATATTTTGATGTCCACATTAGGAAACATTCGGCGGGCTTCAGCTATGGCTTTTTGCATTAATGTTTTACCGATTCCTTTGTTCCGAACAGATATAGCTGTTACCACTCGTCCGATAGCGGCAGCATCCGGATATTTGAGCTGTGGAGGAAGTATTCTTGCCGTGGCTATTAATTCTTGTTGATGATAACCCAATAAATGTAAGGATCGTTGATCCAAACCATCCAGATCTTGATACGCACAATCTTGCTCAACAACAAAAACTGCTGCCCGCAATTGCAATAGATCATAAAGCTCTTGATTGGTTAATTCCTCAAAAGATTTGAATACCCAGTTGATCGTCATTTAGTAAACTTGAATGAATTGAGATTTATGCCTCTAATGTAACAACTATCAATAACATGTAAATCCAATTTCCAACCTCCAACCTCCAACCTCCGATTTCCGATTTCCGATTTCCGTCTTCCGATTTCCAACATCCAACATCCAACCTCCAACTACCCCTTCACCATATCCACCACAGCATCTACCCAGTCATCATTGGAATTTAAACTTTCTACCAACTGTACTTTTTCTCCACCCGCGTTTTGAAACTCTTCCTGGTACTCAAAACTGATCTCGTAAAGTGTCTCTAGACAATCGGCAACAAAAGCAGGGCAAACAATCAGAATTTTCTTCTTTCCTTGTTGAGCCAGCTCTTTTAGAATGTGGTCTGTAAATGGTTGTATCCAAGGATCGCGACCCAATCGCGATTGAAAGGACATGGTATATTGTTCTTTTGTCAACCCTAATTGTTCAACCATCAAATCGGTAGAAGCTTTGCACTGCGCTCTGTAACATAATCGGTTGGCATCGCAGATCGTAGCGCAACATGTATAATTGTCGGCAACACAATGTTTACCGGAAAGGTCAGCCTTTCGCATATGTCGCTCCG
>JAGQYH010000110.1 GCA_020436175.1 Bacteroidota bacterium | reverse complement strand
TCCTTCCATTGCTCTTGCAGTTTCTACAGTAATTTTTTTGGTATTGGGTAAAGCATATGGCGCCGACTTAATGATACTTGCTCCTAAGATCTCTTGATATTCCTTGTTTAAGATGGGCACATCCACTTGCGCCGATGCCACGATGGAGGCATAGAGTTGATGGGTGTGGATCACACATTGAATGGCAGGACGTGTTTTATAGACTTCACAATGTAGTTTTAACTCAGAAGAAGGCTTGATTTTACCCTCGTATTCATAAGAGTTGAAGTCGACCACCACCATATCATTGGGCGTTAACTCCGTATATTGACGTCCACTGGGCGTAATAACCATTTGATGGTCATTGATTTTAACACTCACATTTCCCCAAGTTCTGGCTACCAAACCCTCTTTCAGCAGTTGTTTTCCGGCATCACATACTCGTTGTTTCGCTTCGTTAAGATCCATTGTTTTGCTTTAAGATATTGAGAACCTTACTCTGTTGGCTTTGGCATAAACAGGTTTCAAGGCTTTATAAATATTTTTATACAATTCGAATTGTTGGTTGTAGATAGTAAAGTTGTCAGGATTAGGTTGGTATTTTTGCTCAGCAGAAATTAAATTGTGAATGCTCTCAAATCCGGGATAAGTATTGCTACCCACCATTGCACACATAGCAGCGCCAATGGCACCGGCATGGCGGGGTTGATTAGTGGTAATGATCTCTCTTTGGGTGACATCCGCTAAAATTTGAAGCCATAATTTGTTGTTGGATCCTCCTCCAATTACCCGTAAAGCCTTTTGATGAAAGCCAAAATCCTTTTCCATATTCTGAAGTTTCCAACGGATGTTGTAGGCAATGCCTTCACATAGTGCTCTCGCCATGTGTCCTCGGGTATGTTCGTGACTTAAATTGAACATGGTACTACGGGTTAATGTAGTACTCACAGGGCATCTTTCTCCTAAAAACCATGGTGTAAATAACAAATGATCAGCACCTGGAGGGATGGCTCTCATTTCATTTTCAAACAACTCAAATAAATCTTTAGTTGATAGTTTTTCTTTTTCGGTAGCATACAAACTGTTCAACAGCCATTCTATATTAACTCCGGCAGCTTCTGTTACACCTACCACAATATTCATATTGGGATCGGCACTTTGAAGTGCCACTGCGCCATTTTTAAATTTTGGTGTTCGTTTAGTGGTAAAGGTCAATTGTGCAGCCGTACCCAAATAGATATGTCCTTCGCCTTCTCCAATGGCACCACTGCCAATAGCGGCACTTTGTGTATCATCGCAACCTCCGTAAATCGGTATACCTTCTACCAAATTCATTTCACGGGCTGCTGATACCGTAAGTCCACCGACACTGTCCACAGAGCGAATGAGATCAGGTAGTTTATTGATATCAACACCGGCTATTTTAAAAAATATTCTTTCCCAATCTTTCTTTTTGATGTCAAAAGCATAGGAGCAAGCGCCTGACCATTCTGCTACTTTTTTACCGGTACATTTAAATTTTAAATAGCCATTGACATCCAAAAATTTATCTGTTTTTTGATAGACTTCAGGCAATTTGTTTTTGATCCAAACCAGCTTTGGCAATACGTCTTTGCCCGTTATTTCAATTCCGACAATAGTTTTGAATACTTTCTTACCAAGAAATTTGTTCATCAACTGTCGGGCTTCATCTTCAGCTCTTCCATCCACCCATGAAATATTGGGATGCAACACATTTCCGTCCTTGTCAATAGGAATAATACCCATGGCTTGGGTAGAGAAAACAATCCCTTTTATAGCATTTACATCTACCTGACTTTCAGCGATCAAATTTCTGGTGGCCAAAGTAACGGCATTCCAATAATCTTCCGGACGCTGTTCTACCCAACCCGGTTTAGGCATTTGCATAGGGTAGGTCTCTATAGTATCTGCGATGATCTTACCGGTTTGATCGATCAAAATTGATTTTACTCCGCTGGTTCCGAAATCGTGTGCTATAAAACAGTTGAGTGTCATTTTTAGATAAGAAGAGTGGTGGTTGAATTTAGTGATTTAGACTTTTATTTTTTGGAATACATTTTCGAAGCGGTTCAATGCCTCATCAATGATCTCATCCGTATCAGCCATGCTACAATATAATCTGCTTCCTGCCAAAGTAACGATGCCTTCTGCCATGAATGCTGCTCCCATTTCTTCCATCATTTTTTTACGGGCATTGATTTCTTGCAATTGCTTTTTGATCTTAAAGATATTGATCTTTACAAATAATGTTCCGGCAGTTTCCAAATGGCAAATAGAACCTTGGTTGTAGGCAACATAAGGAAGACCGTATTTATCAATTAGCATGGATAAACCTTTGGTTAATCGGTCACCTGCTCTACCGGCTTTAGCACAAGCATCGGTTCTTTCAATTTCAGCTAATGTATGATAACCTGCACAGCAACTTAATGGATTGGCGGCTAAAGTTCCTCCGACTTTTACTTTTTTACCGCCTTGTAATCCGGCAGCCAATCCGGCCATAATTTCTTTTTTACCCCCGATGCCGCCGGCAGCTGGATATCCTCCGGCAACTACTTTACCAAAAATGGTAAGATCAGGAGTAACGCCCCAATATCCTTGTGCGCCGCTCATGCCTATTCTAAAAGCAGTAACCACTTCGTCGAAGATCAATAGTGCTCCGTATTTATCGCAGAGCTCTCTGGCTTGTTTACAATAATTGGCATCTAAAGGATAAGTACCACTTTCAGGCCCCATAGGTTCGAGTATTACCGCTGCGGTTCCACCTCTAAGTTTGTTAGTTTTTAATCGAGTTTCTAAGACATCAATTCTATTCGGAGGAACAGATTGGGTATGCCATGTAGAGGCCCATGGAATTCCTTTGGCATCGAAACGCCAAGTCCCCGGTATTCTTAATGAGTAGACCATTTGATCGCTCCAGCCATGGTAGGCTCCGCCCATTTTTATGATTTTTTTCTTACCCGTCATTAAACGGGCTAATCTAATGGCACCCATAACAGCTTCGGTTCCGCTACCCAACATTCGGAACATATCTACAGACGGCATATGTCGGCTGATGATCTCCGCGATTTTGTATTCGTATTCATGGAATAAACCGGTTGATGGGCCACATTCCTGAATCAGTTCAATTGCCTTGTTTTTAACTAACTCATAGTTGCTGCCTAATATTGTTGGGCCTCCCGCCTGCAAGAAATCTATGTATTGATTGCCATCAATATCATATAAATAAGCTCCTTCAGCTTTTGAAAAAGCAACCGGAAACGGATAGTTAAACGCTAAATTATGTTGAACACCGCTGGGAATCACATCCATGGCTTTGGTGACCATCGCTTTAGATTTTGGACACATTTCATTCACCTTTTTAAGATAGAGATCCATTTGTGGCCGACTAATTGGTACCGGCGGTTGTTGTACCAATTTATCCAGTTTTTGATAAGTAGCTTTCACATCAAGATACTCCTTGATTGCGAATCCTTTAGTATTAATATCAGGTTGTACACTGCCCATAATTGAAATTTGAACTTCAAAGATCTTGAATTATATGCCAATTTCTATTAACATGAGATAATTAATGAATTATTTTCCATCATCTTTTCATCCTTAAATTTTAGATTACTTTAGAAACCGTAGCTTTAGGGAATATAATTCACTATAAATTGTATCAAATGAAAAATTTACTACTTCTTCTATTGCTATTCCCTGTTTTATTGCAAGGACAAACTAAAACTACTTATGATGTGACCTTTGATGGTGTACAAAGGAAGTTTATTGAATTTATTCCATCTGGTTATGATGGAAGTACGCCTTTACCAGTTGTAATTGCTTTACATGGTTTGGGAGATAATGCAGAAAATTTTAGTAATGTGGTTGGTTTCGAACAATTGGCGGAGCAAAATGATTTTATTGTAATCACACCTGAAGCTTTAGTTGCGGTTGTTTTTTCTATTCCTGTTGGTACTGCATGGAATTCAGGTGCTGAATATTTAGGAATCACTTTAAACTCGGATGTAAAGGATGTGGAATTTATAAGTTTTCTCATAGATTCTGTGAGTGCTCATTTTAATGTTGATTTGACAAGAGTGTATGCAACCGGATTTTCAATGGGAGGATTTATGTCGAATCGACTGGCTTGTGAATTAAATAGTAAAATTGCTGCGATTGGTACGGTAGCAGGTACAATTGGAGGTGCAATAGATTGTATGCCTGGAAGAGCTGTACCGGAATTGCATTTTCATGGCACGGCAGATGGAACTGTTCCATACACCAATAATAACTATGGAACAGATGCAGAAGAAACAGTAGAATTTTGGGCTTCAAATGCAGGTTGTTCCGCTACACCAGATTCTTCTGATGTCCCGGATACCAAAAATGATGGTATCACTTTAAAACATTATACATACAATAATTGCGATGCAGACGTGGAATTTTATAAAGCTATTGGTGCAGGGCATACATGGTTAAATTCTGTTCAAAATGACATTTCCTATACACAAACAATATGGGAGTTTTTTACTCGTCAATCCAATTCTAGTGTAGAGGAATGCTCTTCTTTATCAGTAGATTTAGGAGGAGATCAACAAGTGATCATTGGAGAAACAGTTGTTTTAGATGCTACTACTGCAGATGCCACATATAGTTGGCAAGATGGAAATGATCAACCTACTTATTCAGTAACTACAGGAGGTATCTATTGGGTGGATGTAACCGTTGGGAATTGTACAGTACGCGATAGTGTAAGAGTTGATTTTGTGACGGGTTTAGTAAGCCATTCAAATTCATTTGAGTTTTCGGTTTATCCTAATCCAATGTCTGATAGAGGCATGATCTCCATTCATTCGTTGACAGATAAGTCTTTAATGCAAGTAGAAGTTTTAGATGTTACCGGAAGAACCATTATGGTGAACGAAGTTGAATTGGCAGTTGGAGACAACTTAATCCCATTAGAATTGGACAATGTAGCCAGAGGAACTTATATCTTAAGTTTAAAAGTTAATGGAGAACAATCCAGTCAGCCATTTATTGTAAAATAATTTCTGAAGAAATAAAGAAAAAAGAGGCTTTGAAGAATTACTTCGAGTCTCTTTTTTTATTTAAACGAGCTCTTAAACGGCTTAATGAAACCGGTGTTATTCCAATATAAGATGCCAATAATTTTTGCGGTACTCGAGCCATCACATTGGGTTTTTTTTCTAAAAGATTCAGATAGCGCTGTTCTGCATCCATTAGGATGAATCGCTCATTTCTTTGAAAAGCTTCTCCTAAAATCTTTTCTAACATTTGTATGATAACTAAGGCTATCGCTTGATTGTTTTTGGCCAGTTTTTTAAGATTATCATAGCGCAACACGAATAATCTGGCCGGTTCTAATGCCTGATAGGTGATTTTAGAAGATTCATTAAATAGGATACCATTGTAAGAAGCTAATAGATCCATTTCGTCGCTGAACCACAAAGTAGTTTCTTCACCGGCGTTATTGATATATCCTCTAAACAAGCCTTCTATTACAAAGGCCAGTCGTTTATCCGTTTGACCAAAAGTAATGAAATGGTCTTTCTTTTGAACATATTCCAAGTGGCCAATTTGTGCTATCTGCTCAATGACCTCAGGGCTTACAGTAGAGAAAGCCTTGGTAAACTTCTGAATGAGTAAAAGCTCTTCGTTGTTCATATTAAACAATATACAGAGCTTAGATCATTTTCTATAAAGAGATATCAATCCTTGCAGAATAAGTTCTTGGCGGTTCGATCAATGCAGGTCTTAAGCTGTATTCTCTATTCGCAACATTTTTTACCAAGAAGGTAAATTTGATCAAATCATTCTTAGTATGATAACCCACTCTAAGGTCTAATATAAAATCACCTCTGTAAGTTCTTGGCTCTTTGTTCGCTTCTCTACCATCTTTTCTTCGGGATTCTCTGTACTCGGCAAAGTTTAATCCTAATACGTTAGAGGCATCATTAAATACTTTGTCTAAGTTTTCCATGAAACTGTAGTATTGCCAGCTGGTTCCAAAAGTAAATCCTTTGATATCAATGTCCCAAGAAGCCGTTAAAGTATGTCTGAATCTATACTTCAAAACATTGTAGGATGCTACACCACCGTTTTTAGTGGTAAGATCGAATACCTGAAACTTAGGATCGATAAAAGTATAGCCGATTACAACACTGGTAGGATTTCCTTTTAACTTTCCTTGCGCGAACACGTTCGTTTCGATTCCTGAGATAAAGGTATTTCCAACATTGGAAGATTTGAACGCCACCAGATATTCACCGTCTGTATTGGTATCCACATTGAATTCCATCATGTTTTTATATCTCATATAAAAGAATGATGCATCAAAAAATCCTTTGAAAGCCTTATTACTGGTTTGCCAGCCTTGTTTTACCCCAACTTCAGCACTGATACCTGTTTCAGATATTAGATCCGGATTGGGTAGAATCGCTAAGTCACTTCCCAAAGTAGTTTCAATAAATTTCTCTGCAATGGTTGGGAATCTGTATCCTTGACCAAATGAAGCTCTGATGTAGGTGGCTTCGGCTGCTTGGTAATTCATACCAAATCTTAATACCGGTTTGGTTTCCGTTTTGGTGTCAGTCATCAAGTTGGTTTCAACTCTCAATCCTAATGACATATTTAATTTGTCAAAAAACTTTTTGTCTGCTTGGGTATATAATGCAAAATTAGCTCCTCTGATAGTAGCATCACCATATAGCGGGGCCTTGCTTAATACAAAACTTCCAACCACACCTCCGGAAAAGGATAGTCCAATTTCAGGAAACTGTCGCTGGTATTGATATTCGGTATATAGGAAGTCAGAACTGTTTGATTGATTGTTAGTGTTCTGATTATCCACTCTTAGGTATCTGGTCTGAACTTTATGGTTGTTGCCTTTATCATCAAAAATATTGAAGTAAGGGGATACTTCCACATTAAGAACTTTTGAAACCGTAGGTTGTCCTGCAATGGTATTAGGAATATATTTATCGGCACCCAAACCATTCCATAAAAAGAAGTTTCCTGATTCACCATATCGTGCTAAGTAACTGAAGCCAAATGTCATCTTCTCAGTAACCCTGTAACGAATAGAACCGCCTAAACGACCACCATTGGTAGGTTCACCAAATCTCCATCTTTGTTCCTTGAAGTATTGCCCGCCTAAAACAAAGTCTACTTTATTTTCCTGCCCCAATTTTCTTCTATGAGAGAAGGAAAAACCAACATTGTAAGGATGTTGTTCATCCAATGGAACGGTTACCGTATCTTCCAATCCGGCATAAGTAATGGAGTCTTTCAACCACCATTTTTTATCGATGACATTACCTTCTTCATCTAATTCATCTCTTGGTTTGCCAAAAACAGAAGAAAACAGCGATATATACGTTTCCGGTTCGTTTTTGGCATAGGCCGTTTGAACGTTTACAATACCATTCATGGCTGATGAACCGTAAAGAGCAGAAGCCGCACCTTTAATAATTTCTATCTGTCCGATGTTTTCTATAGGAATGGATGACCAAACCGGTCTTCCGGCATCGACTTGAGTGATGGGTAAACCATCCTGCAAAAGCAAAACTCTACTACCGGCACCAAAAGAATAGCCACTTCCACCTCTAATATTAGCTTGTCCGTCAATTACGGTAACCCCCGGACTTTTACCCAAAACCTCAGATGCATTGGTTAAGTTTTGGTCGCCAATAAATTTAGGTTTGATTACATCGATGGATACTGTTTCTTCCCCAATTTTTCTGGCATATCTACTGGCACTTACTACCAAGTCATCCAACAAAGTTCCTTCTCCTTCACCTAATTGACCGTCTAATCTGATCTCATCAACACCAAAAAAAAAAAAAAAAGGGATGGTGGGGTTTTTTCCTTCTTAAAACAAAAATGTTAATTCAGGAAATTTTTGTTTAATATGTTTTTTTTATT
>JAGQYH010000010.1 GCA_020436175.1 Bacteroidota bacterium | reverse complement strand
ATTCGAAATCGCCATTTTGACGCCAAATCCCGATAGAAGGTAAATTCACACCATTAAACGTATTGGTTTTCACCATGGTATAATGGATCATATCAGCAAAATAAAGTTGTTGCCCAACTAGCAACGCCTCATTAAATCTAAATCCTTCCACATAATCTCCTGCCAAGCAACTCAATCCGCCCATTCTATAATGATGATCACCCTGTGCAGATTCTCCTAAAATATGTGGTTTGTAAGGCATTTCGAGGGTATCTACCATATGACAAGTAAAAGAACTGTCTAAAATTGCCGTTTTAACACCGCCGTGATCGACAATATCCAATACTGTACTCACCAGATACCCTGTGTTTAATCCAACGGCTGAACCCGGTTCCAAAATCACTTCAACATCGTATTTTGTTTTAAAAGCTTTCAAAACGCCAATAAGATGTTCAACATCATAATCTTTATGGGTAATAAAATGACCGCCACCCATGTTGATCCATTTGCACTGCCTGATCAGATGATCGAACTTTTCTGAAAAGACCTTTAAAACATTTTCCAATGCATAGGAGTTATTCTCACAGAGCACATGAAAATGCAATCCTTCCAAACCTTCCGGTAATTGTTCACCGATATCCGATAATGCTGCACCCAAACGTGAAGTAGGATTTGCCGGATTGTACAATTCCGTTTTAATCTCGCTATATTGAGGATTAACGCGCAATCCCATGGATACACCTTTTGCCATTGCCGCCGAATGATAGCGATAATATTCATTGATGGAATTAAATACGATATGCCCTGAAATATCCAACAATTGATCGATCTCAGCAGGAATAATTGCCGGACAATAGGTATATGGAAGCACGCCCATTTCTTCATACACCAATCTGGCTTCATTCAAGGAACTGGCGGTTGCTCCTGCCAGATATTCTTTCACCAAAGGGAAAGTGCTATACATGGAAAATCCTTTCAGGGCACAGATAATCTTTACATCAGCATCTTGTTGTACTTTTTTCAGCAATTCCAGATTCTTAACCAAAAGCTTTTCCTCCAATACAAAACATGGACTTCCCATATTTAAAGCCTGCAGTTCTTTTATTTTATTTTGTTCTTGCAAAAAGTAATTTTTAAGTCAAAGATGTACTAAAGGCACTCCAAATACTCAAAGTATTCCGTTGATTAATATTCGTGCGGTAAATCGACATTCTCCATTTCATGCCAAGGCAAACCATATTCACCTAATTTTGCTAAAAACGGATCGGGATTGAATTCTTCCACATTATAAACACCGGGCTTCATCCAAACACCGGTAGCCATTAATTCAGCGCCAATAGTGGCCGGCACTCCGGTAGTGTACGATACGCCTTGAGCTTGTACATCGTCAAAAGCTTCCTGATGCTTACAGTTATTGTAAATGAAATAGGTTTTGTCTTTCCCGTCTTTAATGCCTTTGATTTGGCAACCGATGGAAGTTTCGCCGGTATAGTTTTCACCCAAAGATGATGGCTCAGGTAAAACCGCCTTTAAAAATTGCAATGGAACTACCTCTACGCCGTTGTACATAATCGGATCGATTCGCGTCATACCAACATTCTGCAATACGCGAAGATGGGTAATGTATTCTTGTCCGAAAGTCATCCAAAATCTAGCTCTTTTCAATGTCGGAAAATTCTTCACCAATGATTCCAACTCTTCATGATATAAAAGATAGGACTCTCTTGGTCCGACATTAGGATAATCAATTGGCTTATGGATAGACATGGCATCAATCTCTACCCACTGTCCATTTTCGAAATACTTTCCCTTTTGAGTGATCTCTCTGATGTTGATTTCCGGATTAAAGTTGGTGGCAAAAGCCTTACCATGATCACCTGCATTACAATCCACAATATCAAGGTAATGGATCTCATCAAAATGATACTTAGCGGCATGTGCCGTAAAAATACCGGTCACGCCCGGATCAAAACCACAGCCTAACAAAGCCATTAAACCTTTTTCTTTAAAACGCTCTTGATACGCCCATTGCCAGCTGTACTCAAACTTGGCTTCATCGATCGGTTCATAATTAGCCGTATCTAAATAATGTACATTGGTTTCCAAACAGGCATCCATGATCGGTAAATCTTGATAAGGTAATGCCACATTAATCACCAAATCAGCTTTAAATGACCTGATCAGTTCCGCTACCTGTTGAGCATCATCCGCATCCACGGCGGCGGTTTGAAGCTTCATTTCCTTTATCTCCGCGGCAATGGCATCACATTTAGATTTGGTTCTGCTGGCCAGCATAATATCACTGTAAACATCTGTTAATCGGGCACATTTCTTGGCCACTACATTCCCGACGCCACCGGCGCCAATGATCAATAATCGTTTTTTCATATTTATCTTGAAATTTTTAATTCTTTAGCAAAGTCCACCTTTTTTGTAAAAGGAATTCCTTTCACTTTATAATTAATATCACCTTGCATTTTAAAAGTAACTGTCTTTGAAGATATAAGTCCTAAACCGGTAGATAAAAATCCTTTGTAGACTTTTTCTGCGGGAAAGGTAATATCCAAAGGAATGGTAAATTCTGATTTGTTTTTGGCATTGATAGCCTTTAGTTCCGTAATATTATATACATCCTTTTGATTGATAAACACATCAATATCGGTTGAAACAATATCGAAGCCAACTGCGTTCGGGTTATACATGATAATATCACCTTTGATGGTTACATCTCCGGCATCATAACTCGGCACAATATTATCAACCGATCTAAACTCAGGTGCTTTTGGTTTTAGATTACAGCTCACCACTACCAAGGAAATTAATGAGCACATTATAATTGATTTAAACAGTTTCATTCAAAATCTTTTTGGCAATATTAAACAATTGAAACAAACTTCCTTTGCCCAATTCTAAAGAAATTATGCTTTGAATTAAAATTTTCATTGTAAAAAATCCAGTAAAACCGAATTGACTTCTTCCCAACAGTCGTTTTGCACCCAATGGCTGCACTCCTTTATACGATGCACCTTAAAACTGTTATCAATATATTTTTCAGTTCCGTTGATCAGTTCCGTACCCAAGGCTTTATCACCTTCACCCCAAATCATTAAAGTTGGTGCAGTCACTTTTCTATTTTGATGCTGTTTTTCTTCTCTTACTGCTCTTATGTTGGCTCTGTAATAGTTAATACCGCCGGTTAAAGCGCCATCTTGCTGGTAAGCTTCCACATACTTCTCCAGAATGGCATCACTAAAATTCTCCTTATGGTAAGACCAATCTCTAAAAGCCTTTACAAAAAATCGCTTAAGGTCTATATTCATGGCAAGTTCAGGAATATAAGGCAATTGAAAAAAGAACATGTACCAACTCCTCAGTAGCTGACTTGGATTAGATTTAATATTTTTTATAAAAATGGCAGGGTGTGGGCAATTCATCACCACGAACTTTTCTACCAAATCAGGATAATTCAAGGCAATATGCCAAGCGATGGCGCCACCCCAATCATGCCCTACCACTATCGCCTTCTTAAAACCCAAATGCTCGATCAAAGCAACAATATCTTTGGCAACTTCTTCCTGAGTGTAAGATTTAATACCGTCAGGTTTGCCCGACAAATTAAAACCACGGAGATCAGGAGCCACCACTGTAAAATTACTTTTCAACGCCGTGATCTGATGTCGCCAGGAGTACCAGAATTCAGGCCATCCGTGTAACATGATCACTAAACTATCGCCCGAGCCTTCTTTCACATAATGCAGTCGTACTCCATTTACTTTAGCATATTCATGATTCCAATTTTCCATTGCACCATTTTTAGTTAATTAAAGTCAATTTCTTATTCGTAAGATGACTTTCCACCAAAAATAAGGTCTATTTTGTTAATTCTTATGATCAGTATTTTATATCATTTTATTAAATCCGTTTAAACCATAAGAAAAACATCATTTTCATCGTAAATTAGTGAAGCAATATGGCATATTAATTGTCTTTCAAATATCAAAGCACATATCATGAAGAATATTATCGCACTTTTTGTATTTATCTTTTCCATCTCATTAACTTTCGCACAGAATCGAGTTGGTATTTCTGAGGTTCAAATGTCTACTGCAAAAGGTGATCAGCCCGCCTTTGAATTTTTTATTCCGGATACCGATGCCAAGACCGTTTTAGCTGCCTGGAATAAATTCCATAAGAATTTAAGAGTAAAGCCTAAACAAGATAAAACACAAAAGAACTATTATTTTTCAGACAATGCTTTTTTACAAGATTTGAGTGAAAATACCATTGATATTTATACCCGAATTTATGAAACCAGTGGTGGTGTGCGATTTACCTGTGCTTTCGATTTAGGCGGTGTATTTATTTCTTCAGAAAAGACATACGATAAGTTTAACAAAACCAAGTTGCTTTTAAACAAATTCTACGCTCAAATGGCGATGGATGCCATTGTTGCAGAGATCGAAAAGGAATTATTGGCTTTAGAAGAGATCAAAAAAGAATATGATCAAATTGATGATGAAATTGCCAACTTCGAAAAGGAGGTTGAAAATTACGAATCCGAAATCAAACAGCAAGAACGATCAGAACTCGAAGTTGAATCGGCATTATTGGACAAGACCGGTGAACTAAAAACCAAACAAATGGAATTGACCAATAAGAAAAATGAATTGAAACAGATCAATAAAGCCGGCATGGTAGCAGAATTAACGACCAACATGAATAATTTGAAGAAAACTGTGTTGGAGGCTACACGTATTGAAAAAGATATTGACAGAAAAGAAGCTGAAATTGCCGCGTTACAGGCAGATATCAGCATTCTTAAAAACGATCTGGAGATCAAAAATGGGGAAAGAGCTAATTTTGAGATTAAAATAAAAGCGATTGAAGATAAACTAGTGGCTTTGAAAATCGATGAGAAGGAAGAAAAAGTGGAACTGCTGGAACAAAATGTGGAAGCTATTGAAAGCGTTCAATCTGAATTGACAATGAAAAAGAGCAATATCAAAAGAGAGTTGATGTTGCAAAAGCAAAAATTAGACAGAGCTAAAGAAGCCTTATCCATCTCTAAAGAGACGCAACAATTATTGGAGAAAAAATTAGAAGCGCAACACGAGAAAATCAAATCATTGGAAAATTTGAAAGCAACGATTGAGTAAGGAATGTTTTCGTAGTTTTTTATCTGAAATGTGAATCAGTCAGTAAAAGTTGCCAAAGCAAATTAGGTTTTAAAATCCTACATTTGCAGGGAAAAACAATCCTTTGGAGGCAAAAAACAAGGCAATTTTTATAGTCGGTAATTCCAGAAGTGGTACTACCATGATGCTTCGTATCTTGAACAATCACTCACAAGTGTATGGTTTAAATGAGTTGCATTTCTTTGAACAATTATGGTCATCGGCAGATAAAAACAAAGCCATATCCAAAACAGAGGCCATTATTTTAGCGGCCAAGCTCCTCTTCGTTCAAAGAGATGGCTACATTGGCACAACAGATGCCAAAAAATACAAAGAAGAGGCCACTACACTCGTTAATGAAATGTATACCGATCAATATTATGGGCATGAGGTGTACACACAAATGATCTTTAGAGAAACCCGGTTGCAAAACAAACTCTATCCTTGCGAAAAAACGCCACAAAACGTTTTCTACCTGAAAGAGATACTGGACATTTATCCCAATGGCAGAATCATTAATATGATCCGCGACCCGCGTGCCGTAATGCTTTCTCAAAAAAGAAAGTGGAGAAGAAGAAAAATGGGTGCCTCCTTCATCACTAAAAGAGAAGTAATCCGTCTTCGCGTCAACTATCACCCTATAACCATCAGTAAACTATGGAATGCTGCGATCAAGGCGGCGGAACCTTTCGAAAAGGATGATCGCGTTTTGAACGTCCATTTTGAGGACATTATGGAAGCACCTGTAAAAACCATTCAGGCAATCTGCAATCATTTAGAGATCAGCTATGAAGAAGGTATGCTGGATATTCCACAAGCAAGTTCTTCCAATGTGGCAGACAGTGATGAAAAAGGCATCAATAAAAAAAGAGCCGGTAATTGGAAAAAAGGAGGATTAAATGATACAGAGATCTTTTGGAATCAGAAGATAAGCGGCAATTTATTAAAGCAGTATAATTATGCATTGGAACCGGTTAATAGCAATATTTTTGCAAAAGCTATGTATGCCATCAGCTTTCCTGTAAAACTGTTTTTTGCCTTATTGCTCAATTTGAACAGAATGAAAAGTATTGGTGAAACCTTAAAACGCAGATTGAAGTAATATGGTGGATTATGCTACTTTAAAATTTGTGGATTCTGATGATCCTGTACGCATTGTCAATAAAGTAATTGACGATTGGCAGCAATCCAATCGACACAAGATTGTCAACTATGTTTATTATTCCAATTTCATCTTGATGGGAAAGGATGCGCAATTTTATCATTCCATGCAACTAAGTGATTATATCTTCATTGATGGCATCGGTATGCAATTGTATTTTAAGATCACCAAAGGAAAATGGGTCAATAACTTAAATGGTACCGACCTCAATCCTACCTTTATTAAAGCCTTAGATAATAGGCAAATTCCTATCACTTTATACGGTACCACAAAAGAAAATATTCAAGAAGCAGGCCGTAAAATTATGAATTATGCAAAAAACAAAAGTATTCATTATCTTTGTGATGGATATTCCGAATTAGATTGGACAAATCTTCAAGATAATTCGGTTTTGTTTGTAGGGATGGGAAGTCCCTTGCAAGAAAATTGGGTTGCTAGCAACCTTAAAGAGATAGAAAAAAGGAAGCTGCTTGTAATTACCGTTGGAGGATTCTTTGACTTTGCAAGTGGATTTTACGTAAGAGCGCCAAAGTTAGTGAGGCAACTTAAGCTCGAATGGGCATGGCGAACACTTTTGCATCCAAAAAGGCATTTGAAAAAACGCCTGAACGATTTAACTATTTTCTTTAGACCAGTAATTGACAAGTTATTAAAGAGAACCCGCAATTTAACTATTGTAGAATTGTAGGAATGGCGAAATGCTATTCATTTCGTTTTGGCAAAAGCAATTTTTATTTAATTAAATTGATAAAGTCAACAAAATGTCTAAACTACAAGAATTAGATCAAATCGACATCGGCATTTTATCTCAATTGATGAAAGACGCAAAAACGCCCTACACAGATATTGCCAAGCAATTGTTTGTATCCAGCGGAACCATCCATGTAAGAATGCGAAAAATGGAAGACCTTGGCTTGATCAAGGGCTCCAATCTAAGCATTGATTATTCCAAGTTGGGCTATGACATTACTGCTTTTTTAGGTGTTTATCTAAGCAAGAGTTCACAGTACGACCACGTGGCTACAGAGCTTAAAAAAATTCCTGAAGTGGTTGGATTAAATTACACCACCGGACAATATTCCATGTTCGTGAAAATTATCTGTCAAGACACCAATCATCTTCGAGACGTACTGCATGATAAAATTCAGCAAATTGGTGAAATTACCAGAACGGAAACTTTTATCTCCTTACAAGAAAGTATTGATCGGCCGTTAGACCTGTTTGAATCCATGGAGTTGGATAAATGATAAGATTTTTTCACTTACTTATTCTTGTCATTTTCTATTCAAAACTATTCTGTATTGATATATTTGTAACATGCAAATACACAACAACATCTTAGAAACCATTGGCAACACGCCCATTATTAAATTGAATAAAATTACGCGTGATGTTCCCGGCACAATTGTGGTCAAATTAGAAACCACCAATCCAGGTAATTCCATAAAAGACAGAATGGCGGTAAAGATGATTGATGACGCAGAAGCTGCAGGTTTGTTAAAACCCGGAGGTACAATCATTGAATGTACTTCGGGTAATACCGGAATGGGGTTGGCGATTGCTGCCGCAGTGAGAGGTTACCATTGTATCTTTACAACCAACGATAAGCAATCCAAGGAAAAAATGGATATTCTTCGTGCTTTTGGTGCAGAAGTAATTGTATGTCCAACTAGTGTCGGGCCCGAAGATCCTCGCTCCTACTATTCGGTGGCGCGACAAAAATCTGAGGAGATCCCGAATTCTTTTTGGATGAACCAATACGACAACCTATCTAACCGGCAAGCGCATTACGAACAAACCGGCCCTGAAATTTGGGAACAGACGGATGGAAAGATCACTCATTTAGTGGTTGGTGTTGGAACCGGAGGCACGATCAGTGGTACAGGCAAATATTTGAAAGAAAAAAATCCAAACATTAAAATTTGGGGTATCGATACTTATGGCTCTGTTTTTAAAAAGTATCACGAAACCGGTATTTTCGATGAAAACGAGATTTATCCCTACTTAACAGAAGGTATTGGAGAAGATATTTTACCGGCAAATGTTGATTTTTCGGTGATCGATCATTTCGAAAAGGTTACCGATAAAGATGCCGCTTTAATGACACGAAGATTGGTAAAAGAAGAAGGCATTTTTGCAGGAAATTCGGCAGGTTCGGCGGTTGCAGGATTATTGCAAATGGCGGATAAACTCAATAAAGATGATTTGGTTGTGATCATATTACACGATCATGGTTCGAGATATGTCGGTAAAATATTTAACGATGATTGGATGCGGGAAAGAGGATTTCTGTCCGATAATCAAACTTTATTAACTGCCAAGCATATTCTATTAAAGAAAAAGAGTGATGCTTTTATTACCATCGATCAAAAACTAACCATAGAAGATGCCGTCAACCTTTTTAAAGAAAAAGACATTTCTCAAATTCCTGTAGTTGATGATGGCATTATTGTTGGCTCTTTAACTGAAAAAACCATTTTGAAAGCATTGATCACCGGATCACATAATTTAAACAGTTCATTAAAAGAATTTATGAGTGCGCCTTTTCCGCATGTCCAATTAACCGATTCCGCGGAAGTAATCTCCTCCAAGATCAATAGAGACAATAGTGCCGTTTTAGTGGACGATGCGGAAGGCAATAAGCATATCATAACGCAATATGACCTCATCCAAGCCATTGCCGTCAACTAAATATCCCATTACTGTTGAAGATCAATTAGGTTTTTCTGTTACACTTAGTCACGCGCCTCAAAGGATTGTTTCATTAGTGCCGTCCATAACTAGCACATTGTTTGATCTGGGTTTGGAAGGTAAGATAGTTGGTCGGACAAAATTTTGCATTCATCCTAAAGAAAAGATCAATTCTGTTCCAATTATTGGCGGCACTAAAAATCTAAACATTCCAAAAATTAAATCCCTTCAACCGGACCTGTTCATTGCCAATAAAGAAGAGAATAAGCAGTCACAAATAGAGTTTTTACAACAACATTACAATGTATGGATAACGGACATTGTAACTCTTTCAGACAATTACAATATGATTGAACAAATTGGCAGGTTAACCGATTGCAGTTTTGAGGCCAAGCAGATCAACCAAGAGATCAATCAGAATTTTAAATCACTTACAACTTTACCACGACAAAACGTAGCCTACTTTATATGGAGAGCCCCGTTTATGGTTGCCGGCCATCATACATTTATCAATTCCATATTAGAAACCATCGGTCTCAACAATATATTTAAGGCTTATCCCGGTCGATATCCGAAAATCAGTTTGGAGCAGTTAAAGCAAGCCTCACCGGAATTGATATTGCTTTCATCGGAGCCTTATCCCTTCAAGCAAAATCATATCGATGAATTCAAGCAAATTGTCCCAACAGCTAAAATTATTCTAGTGGACGGTGAAATGTTTTCCTGGTATGGAAGCAAAATGATAAAGGCCCCATCCTATTATTCCAATCAACTTAAATCCCAACTTTAGCCATTCTTAACTCCAAGTACTTTAGGCATGCCAAACACTTAATAAAGTAGCAACATAAAAGCATAATTTTTATTTAAAAAATAACTACCTTTGTGCCCGAATAATATAAATTGACATTAACAATGGTACTTACAATCGAGAAAAAGAAGGAAATCTTTAAAGAATTCGGAGGGTCAGAAACCAATACAGGTTCTGTTGAAGCGCAAGTTGCGATTCTGTCACACGACATTGATCACTTATCAGAGCACCTAAGAACACACAGAAAAGATCACTCAACTACCCGATCTTTATTAAAAAAGGTAGGAAAGAGAAAAAGACTACTAAAATATTTGGCACACAAAGACATAACCAAATATAGAAGTCTTATTGAGAAATTGAATCTCAGAAAATAAATCCTATAGAATAAAGGTGAGAGCACAATCTCACCTTTGTTATTTTAACACACATACATAATACACACAGATGAAGTTTGACATATTCTCTAAGAAAATTGACTTAGGTGATGGTAAAGTCGTTACCATTGAAACCGGAAAAATGGCTAAACAAGCCGATGGATCAGTAACCGTTAGATGTGGTGATACGATTCTTTTATGCACAGCCGTTTCGGGCACAACCGTAAAACCCGGCCAGGATTTTTTCCCCTTATCAGTTGACTATAGAGAGCAATTTGCTGCCGCCGGTAGAATTCCTGGCAGTTTCCAAAGAAGAGAAGCAAGAATTAGTGATGATGAAGTTTTAGTTTCCAGATTAGTGGACAGAGCGATCCGTCCATTGTTTCCGGACAATTATTTATTTGAAACACAAGTTTTAGTTAGTGTAATTTCATACGATGAAAATGTACTGCCGGAAGCATTTGCCGGTTTAGCTGCTTCAGCTGCATTAACCATTTCAGACATTCCATTTCAAGGCCCGATCAGTGAAGTAAGGGTTTGCTTAGTGAATGGGAAATATATTATTAATCCAACTCCCGCAGAAATTGCCGATTCTAAATTAGAGATCATTGTTGGTGCCACTATGGATAATGTTACTATGGTGGAAGGTGAAGCCAGTGAATGTTCAGAGCAAGAATTGATCGATGCCATCAAAGCGGGTCACGCTGCTATAAAAATTCATTGTCAAGCACAATTAGACTTAGCTGCTGAATGTGGCAAGGAAAACAGAGTGGTAGAAGAAGAAGAAATCGATCAGGAATTATTTGATAAAATAGAAGCTCATTGTGCAGACGGTATCAACACTGTGGCAAGAGGTGCGCTTTCTAAACCGGAAAGAAAAGAAGGATTTAAAAAAGTAAAAGAGTCTTTTTTAGAAACCTATACGGAAGAAGAATTAGAAGCATTAGATACCGCCTTAGTAGATAAGTACTACGGCAAGATCGAAAAGGAGATCATTAGAAAAATGATCTTGGAAGACAAACAAAGATTGGATGGTAGAAAAAGTGACGAGATCAGAGATCTTTTGATCGAGACCAATCCATTGCCTACACCACACGGTTCTGCTTTATTCACAAGAGGTGAAACACAAGCGTTGGCTACCGTTACCTTTGGTGCTAAAAAGGAAGAGCAATTGGTGGATAATCTTTTGGGTGTATCCTTTAAGAAATTTATGCTTCATTACAACTTCCCTCCTTTTTCTGTGGGTGAAGCCAGACCAATGAGAGGTCCGGGTAGAAGAGAAATCGGACATGGTAATTTGGCTTGGAGATCAATCAATAAAATGATGCCTCCTGAAGCAGAAAATCCATATACCATTAGAATTGTATCTGATGTATTAGAATCCAATGGTTCTTCCTCAATGGCTACTGTATGCGGTGCATCATTAGCATTAATGGATTCCGGTTTTAACTTCCCTAAACACGTGAGCGGGATTGCTATGGGAATGGTGGCAGACAGCAAAGGAAATTACACTATTCTATCTGACATCTTAGGAGATGAGGATCATTTGGGAGATATGGATTTTAAGGTAACTGGTACCAAAGATGGTATCTGTGCGTGCCAAATGGATATTAAAGTAGATGGTTTATCTTATGAAGTTTTAGCAGAAGCTTTAGCGCAAGCACAAAAAGGAAGATTGCACATTTTGAAAGCAATGGATGAAGCCATTAGCGTGCCTAGAGCAGATTATAAACCAAATGTTCCAAGAACATCTATTATGGACATTCCTAAAGATTTTATTGGTGCAGTGATTGGACCCGGTGGTAAAGTCATTCAAGAAATTCAGGAAAAAACTAATACGGTAATCAATCTTGAAGAGATCAAAGAAGAAGGTGTTGGAAGAATTACCATTTATGCAGCCAATAAAAATGATATTATGGCTGCTGAGAGTGAAATTAAAAACATCGTTGCCATTCCTGAAGTAGGTGAAATTTATGATGCGAAAGTAATGGCTATTCAAGCCTATGGAGCTTTTGTTGAATTTATGCCGGGAAAACAAGGATTGTTACACATTTCTCAGATTAAATGGGAAAGATTAGATACCATGGATGGTGTCTTTAACGAAGGCGATCTGATAAAAGTTAAATTAATGGGCATTGATGATAAAGGGCGATATAAGCTGTCGCACAAGGAATTATTGCCTAAACCAGAATAAAAATTTTCGTCCCGATTTAGGTCGGGACGAAAAAAAATTTGGCGAATTGAAACTTTTTATTTTACTTCGTCGTAGAATTATTACATAAAACCCATAAAAACCCTGACATGCTACCTTTTTACATCAAGACGAATTCGTCTTCCATGGAGATTACTCTCCTTAATTCTCACTTTAAGAACATTATTACAAAGCTAAATTCATTCCCTTCGGATGAAGCTAAGTTGCTCATTGACAGTTTACGAGCCCGCAATAAGATCGCGCTTGAAAAACTTGAAATGGCAAATCTATACTACTCGGCCTCCCAAGCCTTAGAATTTTTGCAAAAATAAATTCAAACCCATATTAGAACCCGAAACATCTTAAAAACCTAAAAACCCTAATTCATGAAACAGTTAAAGATCACCACAAAGATCACATCTAGAGATAGTGCGTCTATAGATAAGTATCTTAATGAAATTGCAAAATTACCTCTATTACAAAATGGCGAAGAAGTAATACTTGCCAGAAAAATTAAAGAAGGCGACAAACAAGCTTTAGACAAACTGACAAAAGCCAATCTAAGATTCGTTGTATCCGTTGCCAAGCAATATCAAAATCAAGGACTTTCCCTTAACGATCTTATCAATGAAGGTAATATCGGCCTTATCAAAGCTGCCAAAAAATTTGATGAAACCAAAGGGTTTAAGTTTATCAGTTATGCCGTTTGGTGGATCAGACAATCAATTCTTCAAGCATTGATCGAACATCCTAGAATGGTTCGACTACCCATGAATAAAGCAACATTCTACAATAAATTGAATAAAGTTGTAAATGAATTTGAGCAAAAAAATCAAAGAGAACCTTCCAATGAAGAATTGGCAGAATTACTGGAGGTAAAAAAATCAGAATTGGTTTATTTACGAGCAAGCTTAAGTTTCCATACTTCAACAGATGCTCCTGTTTCCAATGATGAAGATGCCAGCACCGTGATTGATCTAATGTCTAATGACGATATTTCAAGTCCTGAAGATGGATTATTAGACGAATCCTTAAAAACAGATCTTGGAAGAGCATTGTCTCTTCTAACAGAAAGAGAACTTCAGATCATCAGATTCTATTTCGGATTAAACGAAAAAACTCAAAACTATAGTTTGGATGAAATCGGCAACATGCTTGGCTTAACCAGAGAGCGTGTAAGACAATTGAAAGACAAAGCTTTGAGAAAAATGAGAAGAACCGGCTGTAGCGATAGTTTAAGATCGTATCTCAGCTAGTCAATAATATAATTTTGTGTGAATAACGACTGTAAAGCCCGTTATTGAAAACGTCTCCTTGGCCGGAGACGTTTTTTTATGCCCAAACTTTTGTATTAGTATTAAGATTTTATGATAGATTGACTTCAACCTAAAAATACCTAGCAAAAAAAGAACCTTTTCTAATATATACTGTTATTTTTGTCGTACACCTATTTAGACACATTCTAAATAAGATAAAAGTGAGTGAAGAACAATTATTAGAAGAGGTAACCTCCTCAGAATATAAATACGGCTTTGTAACTGATATTGAATCAGACGATGCCCCAATGGGATTGAGTGAAGATATCGTACGCTTTATATCCGTTAAAAAGAAGGAACCGGAATGGATGTTGAAATGGCGCTTAAAAGCGTACCGAGCATGGTTAAAAATGGATACTCCGGAATGGGCGAAAGTAAATTTTCCCAAGATCAACTTTCAGGATATTATCTATTATTCTGCTCCTAAACAAAAGGTGCAATTAGACAGTTTAGATGACGTTGACCCGGAATTGCTGAAAACATTTGAGAAACTGGGCATTTCATTAGAAGAACAAAAAAGATTGACCGGTGTGGCGGTGGATGCTGTAATTGACAGTGTTTCCGTTAAAACAACCTTTAGCAAAACTTTAAAGGAAAAAGGTATCATTTTTTGTTCTATGAGTGAGGCTATTCAAGAACATCCCGACCTTGTGAAGCAATATATCGGTTCAGTTGTACCTGTTAAAGATAACTTTTATGCTGCTTTGAATTGTGCTGTTTTTAGTGATGGCTCTTTCTGTTATATTCCAAAAGGTGTTAGATGTCCGATGGAGTTATCTACCTATTTTCGTATCAATGCCGCTAATACCGGGCAGTTTGAACGAACTTTGGTAGTTGCGGAAGAAGGCAGTTATGTGAGTTACTTGGAGGGCTGTACGGCTCCTATGCGTGATGAAAATCAATTGCACGCTGCGGTCGTTGAGCTTGTCGCCATGAAAAATGCAGAGATCAAGTATTCTACCGTTCAAAATTGGTATCCCGGCGATAAAAACGGAAAAGGCGGCATTTATAATTTCGTTACTAAACGAGGGCTTTGCAAAGGCGATAATTCCAAAATATCATGGACGCAAGTAGAAACCGGTTCTGCCATTACTTGGAAATATCCAAGCTGTATTCTTAAAGGTGATAATTCTGTTGGTGAATTTTACTCTGTTGCGGTTACCAATAATTTCCAGCAAGCCGACACCGGTACTAAAATGATCCACATTGGTAAAAACACCAAAAGCAGGATCGTTTCAAAAGGAATTTCTGCCGGTAAAAGTCACAACAGTTATAGAGGTCTGGTAAAAATATTCAAGAAAGCAGACAATGCCCGGAATTTTAGCCAGTGCGATTCACTTTTAATGGGCGACAGATGTGGTGCCCACACCTTTCCATATATTGAAGTGAATAACCAAACTGCCAATGTAGAACACGAAGCCACTACTTCAAAAATCAATGAAGACATTTTATTTTATTGTCAGCAAAGAGGCATTGGCGAAGAAAAAGCAGTAGAAATGATTGTCAATGGATATTGTAAAGAAGTATTAAATAAACTTCCAATGGAATTTGCAGTAGAAGCACAGAAACTACTGGCCATTTCATTAGAAGGAAGTGTAGGATAAACGTAACAAAACCTGAAAGGTTCTATAAAAAACCTGAAAGGTCTTTGAGACCTTTCAGGTTTAGAAAACAGGTTTGGAAAAAGGTTTTTCAGGTATGAAAAAAATAAAAAAATGCTAAAAGTTGAAAATTTACATGCCGAAGTAGAAGGCAATCAGATATTAAAGGGACTTAATCTGGAAGTAAAACCCGGAGAAATACATGCCATAATGGGACCGAACGGGTCCGGAAAAAGTACTTTATCCAATGTGTTGGCCGGAAAAGAAGATTATGAAGTTACACAAGGCTCTGTGCTTTTTGAAGGCAAAGATCTGTTGGAGTTAGCCCCGGAAGAGCGATCAAGAGAAGGTATTTTTTTAGCCTTTCAATATCCAGTAGAAATTCCCGGGGTAAGCAATGCTGCCTTTCTTAAAGCTGCTATTAATGAGAAACGTAAACACCAAGGCTTAGAACCCATTCCACCGGCAGATTTTCTTAAATTGATGAGAGAAAAAATGAAATTGGTTGAAATGGATCAATCCTTTGTGAGCAGATCTGTTAATCAAGGTTTTTCCGGAGGAGAGAAAAAGAGAAATGAGATATTCCAAATGGCGATGCTGGAACCAAAACTTGGTATTTTGGATGAAACTGACTCCGGTTTAGATATTGATGCCTTAAAGATCGTTTCAAAAGGCGTCAATAAATTGAAGAATGAGCATAATGCTTTCATTATTATTACGCATTATCAAAGATTATTGGATTATATCGTACCTGATTTTGTGCATGTATTGTTCAATGGGAAAATTGTAAAATCCGGTGACAAGAACTTAGCACTGGAATTGGAAGAAAAAGGATATGATTGGATTAAAAAAGAAATGGCTGTGATGGCATAATCTACATCTAATGAGCGAACAAGTAATCGATATAGAAGCAATCAATAAATCCTTTGAAACCGCAGAACAGAACAAGCTTTCAGAGGTTAGAAAAAATGCTATCAAGACATTCTCCCGACAAGGTTTTCCAACAACCAAATCGGAAGCATGGAAATATACCAACCTGGAGAAGATTTTAAAAAAAGGCTACGCCCCTACTGCCCATTATCAACCCGGCGAGCTGAAAGCTGCCTCTTTTGAAAGTTTTAAAGTCACTAACAGAGATACATTAAGATTGGTATTTGTAGATGGATTTATCAACGAAAATTTATCCAATCTTAAAGACATCAAAGGTTTACATTTTGATACACTGAAGAACAAAGAAGAACTCAATAATACAGTCATTCCTAATGAAAGTTTGATTGACTTAAACACTGCTTTCACCAAGGATGGAGCGATCATCACAATAGATGAAAAAGCAATAATTGAAATACCTATAGAATTGTACAACATAACTACCTGCCCGGGATTGAAAATGATTCAACCCAAACATCAAATCAAAGTGGGAAGAGCCGCACAGGTTACTTTTATTGAATCGTATCACAATTTATGCGTGGACAGTAGTTTTACCAATGCCGTTACTTCAATTGAGGTAGCTCAAGATGCCATTGTCAACTATATCAAGATAGAACATCCGAAAAAACCGAACACCTATATCATCGACCACTGTCTTGTTGAACAAGCTGCCAATTCTACCTTTAACATCTATACTTTAACATTATCCGGGGCATTGGTAAAAAACAATTTACAAGTGGTGCTAAAAGGCGAGCATACCACCACCAATATGTATGGCTTATACTTATTGCAGAAATCAGAAATAGTTGATAACAGAACAATTGTAGATCATGCTGTGCCTAATGGATATAGCAATGAATTGTACAAAGGCATTTTAGGTGGTACGGCTACCGGCACATTCAATGGTAAAATTTACGTGAGAGAAGATGCTCAAAAAACAAATGCCTTTCAAAGCAATAAGAATATTCTGGTGTCGGATGATGCCACCATCAATACTCGGCCACAGTTAGAAATTTATGCTGACGACGTAAAATGCAGTCATGGTGCTACTTCTGCTCAAATTGAAGATAGCGAGTTGTTTTACTTAAGGTCCAGAGGAATAGGAAAAGACAAGGCCAAATCGTTATTGATATATGCCTTTGCTTCTGAAGTTTGGGAAACCATTAAAGATGAAGAAGTAAAAAATTATATAGAAAATGAAGTGAGTCATGCATTAGGTATTGAAATCTGATCATGGAACACAAAAAACTAGTTATGCCAAAAACGGAAACCATAACCACCGAAAGTAATTTTGATATTTCAAAAATAAGAGCCGATTTTCCAATTCTTAACAGGAAGATCAACGGATACCCTTTGGTTTACTTCGATAACGCGGCATCCACACAAAAGCCTATTCAGGTAATCGACACCGTTAAAAATTACTATTCCAACGATTACAGCAATATTCACAGAGGCGTCCATACGTTAAGCCAGATTGGTACGGAAGCCTATGAACACGTTCGAAAAAAAGTGCAACACTTCATTCATGCCAAACATGAGCATGAAATAATTTATACCAATGGCACTACGGATGGCATTAATTTAATCGCTCATTCATTTGGAGATGCTTTTTTGGAAAAAGGGGATGAAATCATTATTACCGGTATGGAGCACCACAGCAATATTGTGCCTTGGCAAATGGCTTGCGCCAGATATGGAGCTGTGCTCAAAGTAGTTCCTTTGGAAGAAGATGGTACCATAAATATCGACCAATTTGAAGCTCTCCTATCCCCAAATACGAAATTGGTGTCAGTTGTTTATGTTTCCAATTCATTGGGTACTGTAAATCCTGTCCATAAAATAATTGAATTAAGTCATCAAAACGAAACCTATGTTTTGCTGGATGCTGCCCAAGCCATTCAACACATTCCAATTGATGTGCAAGCCTTGGACGTTGATCTGATGGTTTTCTCCGGACATAAGATCTATGGCCCGACCGGTACCGGAATTTTATATGGTAAGGAAGATTTATTGAATGAATTACCCCCGTTTCAAGGAGGTGGTGACATGATCAAAGAAGTGAGTTTCGAAAAAACTACTTACAACGATCTTCCTTTTAAATTTGAAGCCGGAACACCCAATATTGCCGGTATTATCGGACTTGGAGCGGCTATAGATTATGTAAGTGCCATCGGTGTGGATAAGATTGCCGCCTATGAAACCGAGCTATTAGAATATGCTACCGCTAAGATAAAATCCATTGAAGGGATTCGACTTTTTGGAACCGGATCGAATAAATCAAGTGTGTTATCTTTCTTGGTGGATGAACTACATCCATATGACATTGGTGTTTTACTGGATAATTTGGGTATTGCCATTAGAACCGGACATCATTGTACGCAACCGGTGATGACAAAATTCAACATACCGGGAACTTGCAGAGCATCTTTTGCTATTTACAACACCAAAGAAGAAATTGATTATTTTATAGAATCATTGGAGAGGGTAATTAATATGCTTAGGTAAATGTAAATGCTCTCGCTCGGCACTAGCCGAGTTTGCCATATTTCCTAGCTTTTAGCTACATTAGAAAAAAATAAAACATTTGGAATCCATCAACACTATACAAGACGAGTTAATTGCCGACTTTGAACTTTTCGACAATTGGGCAGATAAATACGAATACATCATTGATTTAGGCAAGACATTACCGGAAATGGATCCACAATATAAAACGGAAGAAAACAGAATTCATGGTTGCCAATCGAAAGTTTGGTTAAATGCCTATCATGAAAATGATAAAGTATTCTTTGATGCCGATAGCGATGCTTTTATCACAAAAGGGATTATCGGTTTATTATTAAAAGTGCTCTCCGGCCATTCGGCTGATGAAATTTTGAATGCCGATTTATATTTTATCGATAAAACAGGATTACAAGCACACCTCTCTCCAACTCGTGCCAACGGTTTGGCATCCATGGTTAAGCAATTAAAAGCTTATGCTTTAGGATTTAGTAGTAAAGAAGTAAAATAATGACTTCCGATTTATCTTAAAAGTTAATGCTATTTCTTGACCATTGAATCAATACGTTATTTCAATAGTAAAAGCACCATCAACATCTCCAAAAACTCTAAAGCCTCCATTTTTGGAAATAATATTAGTTTTAGATATATCCCCTGTTACCCCAGGTTGATTTCCTCTATTCGGTACCCAAATATCTACTTCGCCTATTCCCTCTCCTTCCATTTTCATCACCCGACCATCTACATCACTTTCTAATTTTAACAATTTACCCGGTGTTGCGCGTGGATAGGCTCTTGAAAGAATACTGGTATATGCTTCTAATAATCCCACAAAAATATCGCCCGGACAATCCAAACTCCATAAATGATGCGAAGTAGTACTGCCCAAATGTTCAAGATCAGCCGTAATATTATGTGGGTCACCGCAAGCCTGAATCCATTGCCACCAAGCCCCTCCAACCAAATAGTCATCTTCATATTGGGCATACTTTAACACGTCAGGTCTTTGTATATCCGGATTTCCAAAGAAACCCCATTCCCCCGACCAAAAAGTGGTTTCATAGTATTTTGAAATGATCTCTGCATTCCTAAATCCATCCTGAATATTTCCTACCGCCGTGATCGAACCTCCATAAATATGAGGCGCAAAAACGATGTTCTCGTCATCTGTAAAATCCTTATTGTTCCCAAAAGTCCATGTAAAGGCCGACCATTCTGCAGTCGGTTCAAAAAATATAATGTGTTCAAAGCCGCCCGGTGTACTGGCCTCTACATCTCTGATCGCGTTAATCACATCACCATATAAATCTCCTAACAACTCATGTCCACTTCCGATCTGATCGCCAAACCACGGCTCATTGATAATATCATATCCGACAATATTAGTATTCGCGGCAAAATTACTGATCAAAAATTTCCAGCAATCAATAAATGAAGTTCTTATACCTTGTTTATTGGTATAAAAGTTCTGCCATGCTCTGATAGCAGCAGGAGATAATTCCCGCAAGCCTCCCAGCTTACAAGTACTTTCACCATCGGTAAGAGTAGCCCATTCCGGTGCACCATCCCAGCCTTGCGCCGGTGACAAGAGATCCGGACAAACAACATCCTCAGGAGAGGCGATATATTTACCCCATGCATCCTGGTGCATATCCAAAACAACATCAATGTCGTGGGCCGCTGCATTGTCCACTATTGTTTTAATCTGATTAATATATTCCTCATTATAAACACCTTGTTCCGGTTCCAATTCCGACCAACTCAATACCAACCTAATGACATTGAAACCGATTTTAGCCATTTCCTCTATATGAATCGGATCGTAATTGGTTTCCGAAGGTATGCTGTCAATAGCTTGATAATAATCGCCCAAAACACTGTAATTCACACCTCTTAATAATGCAAATCTATGTTGATTGTCGTAAATGGCCGGTGCTAAGCCGCGAGTGGCATAAAACCCTTTCTTTTCCGGTAACACCGGCTCGCCTTCAGAACATCCGGTAATGGCTATTAACACTACCACCATCAAGTATATAAATTGCCTTCCAATCATCAAATTCATAATTTAAAATTGATGGGGCAAGTTAAAACATTTAATATATTAAGCCTATTTTTACAACTTATATGGAACGTTAAATCTATAATTTGAATTATAGTAATCAATGGAAGTAAAAGATAGATCATTTATTGAAATTAAAGATGCCATCGTAACCGCATTGCATGATGTGTACGATCCGGAAATCCCGGTCAACATATACGAACTCGGGTTGATTTACGAGGTCAATGTTGATCCGTCGAATAACGCTCATATAGTGATGACCTTAACCTCCCCTAACTGTCCCGTAGCAGAATCTTTGCCTCAAGAAGTGAAAGAAACAGCCGAAGCTGTTGATGGCATAGGCACAGTTGAAGTGGAATTGGTTTTTGAACCGGAGTGGACAATGGACAGTATGTCAGAAACGGCCAAATTGGAATTAGGTTTGCTATAAGATGAATAATTAACTAAAAAATTAAAACTAGAAATATGTATCCAGCAGAATTAACTGCGCCAATGGCGAGAGAATTAGAAGACAGAGGATTTACTTCATTGAAAACTGCTCAAGAAGTAGAAGAATTGTTAGATCAAAAAGAAGGATCAGTATTAGTGGTGATCAATTCCGTTTGTGGTTGTGCTGCCGCCAATGCCAGACCGGCAGCTGTAATGAGTACACAAAATGCGAAAACGCCGGATAAATTTGTTACTGTATTTGCAGGCGTTGATGGCGAAGCTGTCAATAAAGTAAGAGAATATTGTTTGCCCTATCCTCCATCATCACCATCAATGGCTTTATTCAAAGACGGGAAATTGGTTCACTTTATTGAAAGACATCAAATTGAAGGAAGACCTGCTCAAATGATCGCAGATAATTTGAAAGCAGCTTTTAACGAATACTGCTAAGATCAAGCATCTTCAGCTAAATCAATAATTTATGATCAACGTGTCCATTCAGCAAATTTTCACCGGACATGCTGAGCCTATCTATACATTAGCTAAAGATATTGACACCAATCGCTTCTATTCGGGGAGCGGAGATGGTTTTGTCGGAAAATGGTCTTTGAAAAGTGGGCAGTTTGAAAAACCGGTTGCTAAGTCAGAGACCACGGTTTATTCATTGTATAAAATTACCGATCAGCCGTATTTATTTATTGGACTGCAAGATGGTGTATTGAACATCATCCATTCGGAAAACAATACACTGATAAAAAGTATAAAGCTATTCAACAGCGGTATTTTTGACATGGCCTATTTGCCTAAATTGAACCAATTGATTCTTGCTTCCGGAGATGGCAATCTGGGTATATTGGATGTCGCTTCTCTCACATTGCTACAAACCATTCATTTGAGTAATAAAAGCCTGAGATGTATAGACGTTTCTCCTTGTGGCGATTTTGCCATTATTGGAGCAAGTGATCATCAATTGTATTTTCTGGACTTTAGAGAGAAGACCAAAATAAGCCAAACCATTCCGGCACATAAGAACTCCGTATTTACTGCCATCTATAAAGAGGGTTATTCGTTAATTACCGGTGGCAGGGATGCATTACTGAAAGAATGGAATTGGTTGCATGAAACAAAAGAATGGACGATAAAACAATCTATTCCGGCTCATAATTATACCGTCAATAAAATTGTCAAACATCCCAATAATCAATGGATTGTCACGGCTAGCCGTGACAAAACCATTAAACTCTGGCATTATGATACATTACAATTGCTAAAAGTCATCAACTTGGATAAATTTCCCGACGGTCATACGCACTCGGTAAATACTTTGCTTTGGCTAAATGATCAAATTTTATTATCTGCGGGAGATGATAAGAAGATCATAGCGTGGAAGGTTGCCTAAACTGCTCAAATAGCTTTTTTAATCCAAAGGCAATCAACAAGAACCATGGCGTACCATGTAAAAAGAAATCAAACCAATCCATCGCTTGCATGCCATTAGCACCGCCCAATATCCACCTTATTTTACCTAAAATATGAGGTTCCGGTTGAAACGGTGCCAAACCCAAAGTAAGACACAGTAAAACGATAATTTTCCAATCATTCAATACACTCATGATTCGATTAATTGTTCACTAAGCCATTTACTTCCAACCAACTACCGCCATTCACGCAATCCACTCCTTGTTTCTTCAAAAACATTTCTGCCTGACCACTTCTAGCTCCACTTCTACAACAAAGCACCAATGGACGTTTCATTTTCTTTAATTCATTTACACGACCGCCTAATTCATTCA
>JAGQYH010000109.1 GCA_020436175.1 Bacteroidota bacterium | reverse complement strand
TATGCAGGAAGTTGGTGATAAAATAAAGAAGGATGAAGACAAATACATTGGTGAATGGCTAAAGGAAAAAAGAAATGATATAGTTTCTCCGGGACACTTCTTCCAATCCTTACAAAAGCTCACCAAAGAGGATGCTAAAATGGTGGTGGATGATGGAAAACATACTTTCTTATCCGCAGAACTTTTTAAAGTTAAACATCCCAGACATTTTATTTCCCCGACGGATTTTAATTGCATGGGCTATTGTGTGCCCGCCAGTATTGCTACGAAATTAGCGAATCCCAATCATCAAGTGATCGCTATTGTTGGTGATGGAGCATTTATGATGACTTGTATGGAATTGGTTACTGCTGCCACTTATGGCATCGCACCGATGGTATTTGTATTCCATGATGGGGAATTAGGGCAAATATCGCAGCTACAATCCGTTCCGTTGAAACATAAAACCTGTACGATAATTGGCAAGTTAAATGTTGAGGGAGTGGCATTGGCTGTTGGTGCTCATTTTGTTAGTCTTCAGAATGACCATCAAATTGATGAGAAAATTTCAGAAGCCATAAAGGTTTCATCTGAAGGTAAACCGGTGATCGTAGATGTAAACATCGATTATTCCAAAAAAACCATGCTTACAAAAGGTGTTTTAAAAACCAATTTAAAAAGATTTCCTTTAGGCGAAAAGATACGGTTCGTGGCGCGTGCAGCAAAAAGACACGTTTTAGGATAGTCCGCAGTAATATTATCAATTGCCCAAGTCATAAATATATTTGAGATGACAGGCATTACATATTATCAATTATACCTATATTTAATATGAGAAACTTGGAAGCAAAATCCGGGTTCTGACATTGATGTCAACGTATAATTTCGATAAGCAGGAATATTCTCAGGATATTCAAATTGATTGCTTTATGCTTTCAGAGATGGAAGAAAGTTTCTTACATCCTCTTCCAAGAATGACCGGTATGTATGAAATTTTTTTCTTCACCAAAGGAAAAGGTAGAATTAAGCTGGACAGCGAAACCATATCTTTCAAAGAAGGCACTATTGTTTTTCTACCACCCGGTAGATGGCGACAATGGATTCGATATTCCGACGATGTTGACGCTTATATTTTGATCTTTGAAGAAGCCTTTATCAGCGATTATTTTCATGATCAATTGTTCTTATACCGGTTTCACTATTTTTACAATGAAGCCTCTCCTTCCTATTTAAATTGCGCTCAATATGAAAGAGCAGAATGCGGTCATGTATTGCAAAAAATAATGAATGAGATCCATCACATTGGCATTGACAGTCAACATTATTTAAGATCATTGCTTTATCATTTACTCATACTGCTGAATCGAAAGTACAAACGCGATTTTAATGTTACCCTCGAACTTTTAAATGACTCCCAATCCACTGTTTTTAAACAGTTGCTGGAAGAAAGAATAAGATCGTTGGTGCACGTGAAAGACTACGCAGATGAAATGGGTATCAGTAGAACACAGATCAATCAGATCGCCAAGCGCTCGTTTGGCAAAAATGCCGGTTCGATTATTAAAGAAAGAAGAATTGCTGAGGCTAAACGAATGATCTTGTTTACCAACAAAGATATTGCACAAATTGCCGATGAATTGAACTACTCGGAAGCCTCTAACTTTAACAGAACATTTAAAACCGTTACCGGTATTACGCCGGCCAAATTCCGCCAAAAAAATTCAAATTGACAATAATTAAGTCATTTTGATAATAATTTTGCAAAATAATTAACTGATCTTTGCATCGGCTTATTTTAAAGTTAGCATATATCGCGAAACATAAAATCCCCTAAAGATATGTTTACTGTATTATGCTGACAATACACAAAATATGTCACTACTGAAAAGAGTCTGGTTATAGGCTCTTTTTTTATTGGACAACGATCTGTTTTACAATTGCTTGGTCTTGTCTGTTCACTTTCAACAGATAATTACCTTTGGATATATTTTTGGGCAAAGTAATAATATTATTGCCTTGTACTAACCCTTTATATGTTCTCAATGTTTTACCGGAAGCATCTATTAATTGCATTTCGATCTCAACTGCCTGTTGTGTAGCGCTCAATTGAAGGCTTAGCCAATCTCCTTTATGAACCAAGGTTGGGTAAACATTCACCCAATCCTCCACCCTTGTCGGTTGTTGTACGGATGAATTCACATCTACTTCGCAATCCTCCTCAAAATTCCCGGTAATTCCTAAGCCGGTACAATTCGTATCGATCGCTTCGAAAACATACAAACCCGTTTGCATATCAGACACTAAAATGTTTCCCGAAGGTAAAAACGGATAAACTCCCCACGCACCTCTGTATGATGCATCATTGGGCAATGGATAAGTATCGTATTCCATCACTCTTACCGGATCTTTGGGATCACTGATGTCATATACCTGTAATCCATCATAATAGTAACTGACATACAAGTAATTACATACTGCCACTTGGTTATGCGGTATACTATTGGATTCGATAGATCTGGCATTGAATGTTTTGCCTACTGTAACGGCTTCCAGATCGCACACATTAAGTACTTTCATATCCTTGCCATGCGACTCATCCGCCATGTAATAATAATCGAGTCCGGGTGAAGGCCATCCGGAGTGATTGTAGCCTTTTTGTGGGTAATTTGTCAGTTTTGTTTTGGTCACAGGTTGAAGCGGATCGGTGAAATCTACTACTAAAAAACCGTCCCAGCCACAATTTAAGAATGCAATATTATCCTTTACAAATCCATCGTGTACATGCCCTACAGTTAAACCATCAAATGTTCTGTGCTCCGCAATAAAAGTTGGATTCAGAGGATCGGATAAACTATAAATGCGCAAGGCAAATCCGACACCCAAACCATTTTTAGTGGCGAAGGCATATAGTTTTTCCTGTTCATTATCAATAAAGATATTATGCGCAGTTCTAATCAATTCATCACTGTCGTAAAGCACCATTACCGTATCTTCTATATCAGTAATATCCATGATTTGTAAACTGCTCGCTCCTTCATCCGATACAGCATATAAATAGCCGTTATGATCGTGATAATCCCTATGGATGATGACCCCGCCTTGCGCCTTTCCCGGAACAAACTGAACTTCAGTCGGTTGTGAGGGATCAGTAACATCAATAAAGTGTGTACCTGCGGTAGAGCCAATGATGGCATATTCCTTATCTCCATTAGCATATCCCCAGATTTCATTGTAAATATTATCCGCAATGTTAGATGGAACCAATTCAGGGTTATGCCATGTTCCTAAAAGCGTGGCTTGTTCTTGAGCAAAACTCAGTTGAACACAAAGAATACCTACCAACCACAATGGCCATTTTCTCATTTCATCAATTTGGCAGTAAAATAAGGGTATTTAGTAAGGGTGACAAACTCAAATTGCTTTTAACACTTAACTTATCCTCTATCAGAATGACAACCGTTACTTTAAAATTGAATCATTGCTTACTTTTAGTGCAAAGCAGACTAATGAAAATCGCCGAAACACCGCAACCGCCTTATTATGCAGTAATCTTCACATCTATAAAAAGTGATAACACCAAAGGTTATGATGCCATGTCCGATAAAATGATCGAATTGGTCACACAACAAAAGGGATTTTTAGGTTTTGAATCTGCCTTTAATGAAATTGGCATTACCGTCAGTTATTGGACAGATGAAGCTGCCATACTAGCCTGGAAAACAAATGTAGCGCATCAAGCGGCTCAGCATAAGGGAATTCATCAATGGTATACCTCCTATGCTATAAGAGTTTGCAAGGTAGAAAGAGCCTATTCCTTTGGAATGTAGTTTAGATCAGTCTTTTATAAAAACTTTCTGATAATGGCGTTTCCCAATTACTGTCCAATTCTCCTTTGGTTTTCACGAGATTGTTGAACACAATGGTTTGTTCATTGATTATTCCATCAGCATATATGGATGGAAGTTTAGACTGGTGAATGGTTTGTACATTTCCATTTTCATCTTTGTACGCCATTAACAAGCGATTAAAAAAATCAATCTGCAATTGCTCTCCTAATTCTTTAATAAATCGAACAGAGCTATCAATTGAACATCCACTGGCGCCATATTGGGATTCATCCACCATCAAAATTATAAATCGACCGTATTTTACGATACTGTCGGCGGTTAAGCCTTTACCATGTGCAGCCCATTGAGCGGTAAAATCATGGGTGGCTTTTTCGACTAGAATTTCTTCTTCTTTGGTAAAAACTCTATCTGCCATATAAATCCATACACGAGCAGTAGAGGCTATTGTTGCCATTTCTTCCATGGTAATAATAATTCAATTTTGGAAAGTAAAGTTCAATTTTTAAAGACCATTCGCTTTGGCCACCATTTCAGCGATATCCAATACCTTAATATAATCCTGACGGTCTTTCTCCTTTACACCATCGGTAATCATGGTATTGCAAAATGGGCATCCCACTGCTACGTAATTGGCACCGGTCTCCATTACTTCATCTGTTCTTTCTTGATTAATTCGCTTGTGGCCGGGCTCATCTTCCTTGAACATTTGAGCACCACCTGCTCCACAGCACAACCCTCTTGTTTTGCAGCTTTTCATTTCAATCAAATCGGCATCTAAAGCTTCTAAAACATCTCTTGGTGCTTCATAAACCTCATTCGCTCTGCCCAAGTAGCAAGAGTCATGAAAAGTGATGGTCTTTCCCTTAAATTCTCCACCTTGAACAGTTAATTTCCCTGCTTTGATCAATTCACTAAGAAATTGAGTATGGTGTACTACCTCATAGTTACCTCCTAATTCCGGGTATTCGTTTTTAATGATATTAAAGCAATGCGGACAAGTAGTAACAATCTTTTTTACATTGTAGGTGTTGAGCGTCATAATATTTTGTTGCGCCAACATCTGAAAAACAAATTCATTGCCTGCTCTTCTGGCCGGATCACCGGTGCAGGCTTCCTCAGGACCTAAAACAGCATAATCTACGTTCAAAGCATTCAGAATTTTAACGAATGCAATGGTTACTCTTTGTGCTCTTTGATCAAAACTTCCGGCACAACCCGTCCAAAACAATACTTCAGGAGTCTTTCCTTCGGCTGTAACATCTGCCATCACAGGCACTTTTATAGTCGTATCACTCATTGATAATTGATTAAAATTCAGTTTTAGATTTAATTATTTAACTCTTCCGTCCACTTCAATCTTTCACTTTGCGCAAACTGCCAAGGAGCTTGGTTATTTTCCAAATTAGTGAACATTGTATTCCATTCTTGCGGCGAATCGGCTTCTTCCATGATCATTGATCTTCTCAATTCCACAATGATCTTTAATGGATTAATATTGATCGGACATTCTTCTACACAAGCATTACAAGTTGTACAAGCCCGCAACTCTTCCTTGCTGACATATTCATCTGAGATCAGCGATTTTCCATCGTGTTCATCAGCACCATTCATCCTTTTGTATTTCCCTAACTCCTCCATTCTGTCTCTCGTATCCATCATTATTTTCCGAGGAGATAACTTCTTACCGGTAATATTAGCCGGACAAGATGAAGTACATCTACCACACTCTGTACAAGTGTACGCTTCCAATAAACTTTTCCAAGACAATTCGGTTACATCCTTCGCACCAAAACTCGGTAATTCTTCATTCATGTCCACCGGCTCTTCTGCCATAGATTCATCAAACATGGATGCTACTTCTTTTTGAACAGCCGGCATATTGGCCAACTGACCTTTAGGTTCCGGTCGGGTAAAAAAGGTATTTGGGAAAGCTAAAGCAATATGTAAATGTTTGGAATAAGTAACATATACCAAAAAGAACAACACTAGTAAGATATGTCCCCACCATCCTACTCTTTCTACAAAAAGAACGGTATTCATGGAAAATTGCTCCAAAAACATCGAAATCGGATAACTCACCACAAACATATCGGTTTGATGGTAATGATGTGCGCCCATTCGTTGCAATGCCTGATCACCACCATTCATCATCATAATAAAGGTAACCAAAGCAATCTCAAACAGTAAGATTAAGTTAGCATCCAAACTCGGCCAGCCTTTCATTTCAGGTTTGTGAAATCTTGGAAGTTTTAAGGCATTTCTTCTCCATAAAAAAGCGAATGTTGCGAACAAAGCCCCAATGGAAGCCAATTCAATCATGTTAATCGTAATGGTATATAACCATCGTGTGGGTTGCCATCCATGCAGTAAAGCCCAAATCGATCTGTGCTTGCCAATAAATCCATCTATAAATATCTCAATCAACTCGATCTGAGTGATTAAAAAAGCACCATATACGGCCAAATGCAATAATGCCGCAATAGGTCTTTTGAACATTTTCTTTTGACCAAAAGCGATCAGCAACATACTTTTAAGTCTAAAAGACAAATCTGAATGGATCGTCTCATCCTTACCCAACTTAATGTTATAAGTGATCGTTGTGATCCTGTCCAGCACAAAAAATGTAGCAATTATAACTGCTGAAATGAATATAATTATTTGAGCAATAGCCATAGTTTATATTTAAAGTTCAAAGGTATTTCAAAACCAAGGTGAAAATAACTAGTATTGTGCTTAAATTGTAGTTTTTAAAGATACCTTAAGATTAGTTGTCAACTATTAAGAATCATTCTAAATAAGACATTAAGAAATGCCCAAAAAGAAAAATCCCGAAAAGATCATTGATAGTGCAAAAGCCATGCGTATGCTAGATAGAATTGCCTATCAAATACTGGAAGAAAATTATGATGCTAAAGAAATAATCATCCTTGGAATTGCCAATAAAGGGCTTTTCCTCGCAAAATTGATCAATAAGAGACTTAAGAAATTCGGTAACATCCCTACTCAACTATCATGGATCAAATTGAACAAAACCAGTCCACATGATCATGACATTGAGTTGGGTGATCCTAACATCAATTTTAAAAACAAAACGATTATTATCATTGATGATGTAGGCAATACCGGAAGAACTATTTATTATGCCATGCTGCCATTGGCTAAGGATTTGCCAAAGAAAATACAGGCTGCTGTTTTAGTAGATAGAATGCACAAGTTGTTTCCTATAAAGGCTGACTTTGTCGGACTGCATTTAGCAACTACGTTCAAAGAAATGGTGATAGTGGAATTTGATGAAAATGATAAGGTAGAAGGCGCTTACTTGCATTAATCAACCAATAAAACCCGACTTCTTTAAGTATTCATCAACAATAACCTCACCAGTAAATCTGTTATTACACTAACACTAATTAAAGTCTCAATTACCTAATTAATGTCACTACACCCTTGCCCTTTTCGATGGAGTTATGACCTGCCAATTGATACTCAAAATAATACAGATAGTTATCCAATTCTGATGGTTGCCCTTTGAATACGCCATCCCATCCTTCATTAAAATCATCTGTTTCGAATACTTGTTCGCCCCATCGATTGTAAATCCTAAATGAAAAATAAGTGATCTCCTCTTCACAATTAGTCAATGCATAGAACTCGTCATTGTCGCCATCCCCATTGGGTGTAAATGCTTTTGGCACCACCACTTCACATGGTTCTTCACAAAATATTTGTTGCACCATAATAGTGTCTTGTCCTATACAACCATTACTCTGGATAAAATCAACTATATAAATACCCTGAGAATAGATCGTAATGACAGCGCCTTCAGCTCCGGAATTCCAGTGATATTCACTTCCATCGTAGTTACTAACATCCAAGATTAATTCTCCGTCATAACAAATCGTTGTATCCCCAACAGGATTTTGAATCGGAGATGAGTCATTTATCAAACTGGTATATACTGCTACAATTGAATCACATCCATTCTGATTAATCAGACTTTGAGTAACCCATCCCGTATCGATTGGATTGCAAGAGGTGGTATTGATCGTTACTTCATCAGATACCAATAAATTAGTTGTGGTAGCAATTATTGAATCACAACCATTTATGGTTGAAAAACTTTGAATCACTA
>JAGQYH010000108.1:6007-8017 GCA_020436175.1 Bacteroidota bacterium | reverse complement strand
AAGAATAGCCTCCCGGCGCACAATGCGTATGTTGCGCAGAAATCAATAAATTTTCTTGTGTATAGTCCAGCTCACTATGGTATTTTTTCAATTCTTTTAAAACTCCTTTTTTGATGGCCGGCGTGATAAAACCTAATTCGCAATTGACAAAACAAATTTTGGTTTGTTCATTTTTGAATAAAAATGTCCGGGCATAAAGAGGTGTTTCCACATCTTTCATGATATGGTGAAACATGGCATATCCCAACATAGCTGCATTTTCATGAAAGGCTGTGATGTCGCCTTTGCCTACTCCAATTTTCAACATATTTAAATTTTTAGATCATTTACCGCTTAGATATAATAACTGGTTAGTTATGATTACCAATTTATGGGTATCAATTTAGTTCTTTTCGATTGATTTTGTACCAAACCGCTCTTAATGTAATGATTAAATGATTGGTAAGATTGGGTATGAATCCATAATGACGAGAGAAGATCTTAAATCGCTCACCCAAAGAAGTTTTTAATGTTCTTTTTGAATAACCGCCGGTCAAATATTTGGAGATGATCATTTGAGCATTGACTATTTTATTGGCTTTTTTCAAACATTTTATCACCCAATCTACATCAGCGGAAGAGGTGTATTGAAGATCATAAAAAGGCGCTATGGCTCGCCGCACTACAAACGATTGATGACTCACCACCATTCCTCTATTTAAGCTTTTCCAGGTGAGTTGTTCCGGAAGTTTTCGAGAGGAATTTTCACTTCTTGTGCCGAGCTCTCGACCTTTGTCATCAATAAGCATGGTTTCACCATAGATGACATCAGGATGTTGACTTTCAATGATTGCAATCAGTTGGGCAATTGTATCAGATGCAAAAAGTAAGTCGCCTGCATTGATGAATAAGACATACTGGCCGGTCGCCAATTGTAGGCCTTTGTTCATGGCATCATAAATGCCTTTGTCGGGTTCAGAAATAAAATGATCTATCCGATCTTGATATTGATTGAGAATGTTTAAGGTGCCATCGGAAGATTGTCCATCAACGATGATGTATTCCAAACGGTTGTCATTTTGTTCAATTATGGAAACAACGGTAGGCTCAATAACATCAACACAATTGTAAGTTACTGTAATAATTGATATGACCTTTTTGCTTTCCATTCATCAAAAATATCTATTGCAAAGACCGGTAAAACGAAATGTATTTTTCGGCAACAATTTCTTGCGTATAGTTGTCTAGCACCTTTTGGCGGGCTTGTTTTCCTAATTGCGCTGCGTTTTCTAAAATGAAATGAATGCCATTCACTAGATCTTCTGCATCTTTAAAGATAGCGATATATCCATTTTCTTTGTGATCGATCATTTCAGGGATGCCTCCGGTGTTAAATCCAACCACCGGTGTACCGCAAGCCATGGATTCCATGATGGTATTCGGGAGATTATCTTGTAACGATGGAATGATGAAAAGATCGGCTGCATTATATACCGTTCGCATTTTTTCCATGGTGGTGATCGATCCCAGTTCGTTGATTTTTAGAGGTATAGTCAATTCGTTTTTATTGGCTTTTCCAAACAACAAAAGTTCTATTGATGTCGACGGTTTTTGCTGTACCAAAATGGCGATGGCATCCAATAAATACTGTAAGCCTTTTCTATCGTCATTGAGATTGGCTGCTCCAAACAAAATGTATTGTTTGTCCGGATCAAGTCCCAACTCATGTCTGCTTTCATTTTTCAGTAATGGTTGGAAAAATTCAGTATCAATTGGATTTGGAATACTGATGACATTAGCCTCTTTCAATAAACTACTTTTTAAGGCTTCTTCTTTTAACCAATGGCTACAGGTGACAAAATTGAATTGCTTAAAAAATGACTTTTTCAAATTGAGTCTGCGCGAAAGATCATTGTCAGAAGGGTGTTTTAAAAATCTTGAACAATGGCCACACTGTTTCAGATAATTAGTGCAATCACCACTATAGTGGCAGCCACCGGTAAATGCCCACATATCATGAAGCGTCCAAAC
>JAGQYH010000108.1:0-5908 GCA_020436175.1 Bacteroidota bacterium | reverse complement strand
CTGTTTCAGATAATTAGTGCAATCACCACTATAGTGGCAGCCACCGGTAAATGCCCACATATCATGAAGCGTCCAAACTACAGGTTTATTGAGTACGGCAAGCTGCTTTATACTATTTATGGATAAAAATGCCAGATTGATCCAATGCAAATGAATGATATCGGCAGCTTTGATCAATGGGTGTTTGCTGATATCCATGCCAAAATTGGCAGGTGAAAAGTAAAATGAATTGATCTCACCATTGTGGTAAGGTTTAAATGCTAATCTTTCCAGTGCGATATTAGTCCAAATTTTCGCTTCTTGTAACTTATTTGTAGTAAGATGTTGAATATGTTCGTTTTGGATGTTCCCTTTCTGAGCCAACAATCGGGCTTGCATGTTGGGCTGCGTGTGGAGGGCATGCATGAGTCTCCTGCAAGCTACTGCAGCACCGCCACTGGCGTCATCGGTATTGACTAACGTAACATTCATAAATGTTTGCTTAGCATAGTTTTAAATACATCCAATTGCTTTTGGATTACATCAGTATCCAAATCAAAAACTTCCTGATGAGTAGAAAAGTCCAAATTGGGCGTTTGATTTGCTAAATCCTGCAATAGGATGTAACGATCTTTGTAGAACGAATCTCCATTGACCATTTTAATAAAGCCGCTGATCTTCCCTACAGATTTTTCCGTGTAGTCTAAAACATAATTCTTTCTATTGACCAATGTTTGAAACAGCACCGAATGAAAACGCATTCCCAAACAAAACTGAGCATTATGAAATTTGATGAAGGTTTCTTCCAGTGAGAGCGGTACATTTTGTACTTCAATTTTTTTGGAATCACATTTGAATTTGAAGGCAGTAAGGATTTCTCTGTCATCATCTCCGACATGAAAATAATGCATTGGAATCAACTCGATTGGCATTTCAAATTGCTCATCAATTTTAACCAAAATATCTTTTAATGTATTGTCTATCTTTTTATTGAGATCTTCATTACCGTACAAAATGGGAAATTTCCTGAAATTAACGGCAATGTATGGAGCAACTTCTTCGGGTTGATGATAATGCGCCAGAAAATCCAAAGCGGCTTGTGCTGCAGGATCTATTCCAATTTGAATTTCCCATGGGATATTACCATATAATGATTTCAAATAGTCCAATGAAAGACTGTCACGCAAAACAATCTCATCCGAATGGTTCAGTATTCGTTTTAAAGACCTGACAAACCTTTTTTTGTGCATTGGTCCGACACCACAACCGAATATCATGGTTTTTTTACCCTTTTTACGGGCATATTTGAAGGCATATTCAATGATGAACAATTGGCTGATATGCATCAAAGGACCTCCGCCCATGATGACCCAATCACTTTTTATAATGGCTTTTTCAAGTGCCTTGATGTCGGTGGAATCAACAATACTTAAAGGATAATTGCATTGGCAATATTGCTGATAAAAGGGTGTGTCTTCTTTTACTGTCCTTTCCGTAAAAAATGGGAATAAGCTTCCTATTTGGACGTCTACCTTTTGGTCCGTTTGTTGACGTATTAAACTTAGGATGCCGGCCAAAATTCCTCTGTCACCTATTGTCTCCGTACCATACCAACCCAAGATCAATATGTTCATATCAACTTGGCTTTTAGGTAAAACTTCACCCAATAAAATTTATCGGAAAGATAGCTTTTTAGAAAGAAGAAAACATTGTTGGCTTCAGTAGTGCCGGTATAATCATGGATGCAATTGTTGCAATGATCTTCTATAATGGTTTTTCTATAATTAATGTTTTCATCGCTAAAGAATATCTTTTCACCGGAATCTTCTCTCAAACTCCCAATCTTTTCACTTTCTACGGCACAGTAGTACAAGTCACCTCTCGAATCCATGGTCATACCATTATCCTTCCAATGGCAACCCAACAACCTTCTTTTTTCTTTTACCACTAAAAAATAATAAATGCTGAAGTATTTGAATCTTTCCAACCAGTTGTTAGATTCAACATACAATCGATGAAAAAACTCTCTGGAACTTTGAATAGATTCATCATAAAGTAAGCTGAACTGATCAGTCAACAACTGACTTTCAATACGTTTATTTTCAATGCCCATTCTAAATTTGATGGGAATGTTGTTTTCTTCGGCGAATATTTTTAGTTCCGTAAGGTAATCGACATTTTGTTTAACAACGGTGCAGCCCACATCAAAGGTGTCGCAATATTTACCGGGATGGTTGACGATCTCCAAAATACTGGATTGCGTTAACTTCGATACTTTCAATCCTCTCACTGTATCGTGAATCTTGCCCACACCATCTAATGAAATGGCAGCATGGAATTTTACATTGGCAGCTTTGCATTGAGCATAAATATTTTCTAATGCCGGGAACAACTGTTTTTTGTTAAAACCATGCGTAATAATGTTGAGGGCTTTCAGTTTGGGTAAGTTTTTTAAGATGATACCTGCAAACTGGGGTAATTCTTTGATCAAAGTCGGCTCACCGCCATTGATGCCCAAGTATTCCACTTTTGAAAAAATTCGATCTTGCGTAAATCGGTCAAATTCCTCTAAAGTGAATTCATTGGAATAATCCATTTGCCAGATATTGCACATTACACATTTAGAATTGCAATTATAGGTAATGGGTAATTGAACAACTCTGGGATATCTTTTTCTGCCACCGGTTACTTTTCTCCATCTTGAAAAGAAGAACAACTTAATGGTAAGGATAAATTCTATAACTGAGGCTTTCATTTAATCTATTACAAATATCCAAATTTATTCATCAAAACCTTGCATTTGTTCTCCAGATATTGTTGTGTATCCTTATCTAAATGATTTTTCCAATCCCCTATTTTTCCGGCTCTTACAAACTTCGATGCCTTTTTCTCGTCTTCTTTACTTGTAAAAGGTCTTCCTTTACTGTCTTCTATCTTGGACATTGAATCAAAAGAAGATCGTTCTACACTTAAGCGAAGTAGTTCTTCATCATAATTTAGATGACAGAAATCAGCCATTTTTTTCAAGTTTTCATAAGGTTCATGAATGAGATCTTCATATCTTATGATCAGATCGGTTGCATCTAGCTTATCCATCCAGGAATTAACATGATCTCGCCAACTGATGCCGTAAGTATCTATATTTTTGATGAAATGATTGATGTTTTTTAGATCGCCTTTTAATTTTTTCTGTAAATAGAAATAATAGGAGACATAAACATCGCGAGGATCACGAATGATATAGACAACATTAGAGAATTTTGAATTATAAGGCTGATGACTTTTTAGAATTCGCGGAGGTTGTATGTGATTGGCAATTTTCTTATGTACATCAATATCAGGAATGTGATCCACTGCTGTATGAAAATTGATTTCTGCTTCACCATTGGTCATAACATTGGCTAACATAAACCTTACCCATGTATTACCGGATTTTGGATAAGACACCAGAAAAGTGTCATCTGCATAATACTTTACAGGCATTAAATACTTTCGATATAGTTTATCTAGTTTGGCTAGCATAATTCCATTTAGATGGTCGATAAATAGTTTCCTATGCGGTTTAACAGCTTTTTGGCTGTACTCTTTTGCTCGGTTTTAAATTGCCCTACTTTTTCTAGGTTTAGGTTTGAACGCATCATAATAGGTGCTCCCCTTGGAATTTTGGCATCATCTAATTTTTTGAAAACGGCTCTAAAAGCCCTTCTGGGAAGGTCGGAGTTATTCTCATCGCTACTGTGGATCAAATAATTACTAAACACCAAAACATCTCCTGCTTTCATTTCTACATAAGAAGCATTTTGTAATTCTGCATCATCAATTTTTATTCTATCGTGGTGAGTGGCACCTTTAACTCTATACCAATCTCGGAATCCTTTTTTATGAGAACCCGGAATCACTTTTAAACAACCATTCTCTTTGGTGGCATTATCAATAGCCATCCATGTAAGAATTTTCTCTGATTCATTAGGTCTGGACAAAAAGTCTTGATGCCATGGCACTTCATTGTTCTTTGACTTTGGCTTATAGAGCAAACTGTTAACGTACAAGTAAAAGTTAGCACCGAGTATTTTTTCTACTTCATCTAACAGTACGGGATTTTCAGCCATTGGCCTGAAAAAAGGATGTCGCTGATAAACATCATACAATACACCATTATCTACCCTATGTTTTAAAAAATGCTCATCCAAAGGGTCCAATAGTTCCTTTTGACTGTATGCAATAAGTTCATCGATCTTTGATCGGATTTGAGAAAGGTAATTTTCTTCAAATACACCTTTCAATAAAATAAAACCGTCTTTTTCAAAAGTCATTGATACCTGATTAAAAATCAGCCGCTAAAATACAAGACTTATCTTTAAATCGACTTGTTCTTGATTCTTTCACGAATTTCTTTAAATAAAAATGATTGAAAAAACATGGTTACACTGGGTCGTGTGGATGTAATGATGGCAGGCACGATTAAGAATGCGGTGAAATAACTGGCTAAAATAGCTACTACGGCGCCTTCAGGTCCCATTATGGGCAGGAGAATACGGTTTAGTGTCACATTCACTAATATGGATGCGACCAAAAACCAAATGGAATATTTATGAAGATCCTGAATAATCAACCATCTACTTCTCATGGAACCGTAAAATATCAAAATCGGACAAAAGGCATACAACTTCATGATTGGAATGGCCGGAGCATAGGCTTCACCATAAAGAAATCTTATCATCAATGGTGCACCCACAAAAAAGACAACGGCCACTCCAATGGAAATGATCAAAAGAATCTCATACAGTAACACAAACATTTTATTGTATGTGTTAATATCGGCATCCCTTTGTTTCACTAAGCCAGGAAAAAGCGAAGTTCCCAATGCCACCGGTATGAAATAAAGAGATTCAACCAAGCCAACCACTACTGCATAATATCCATTGGCAGCAGGATCATCCACTAATATCCGGTCGATCATTAGCTGATCAATCTTCATATTAATGGTAGAAAGGATAGTGTAATAAAGTAATGGGAGAGAAGTAAGTAAAATAGGTTTTAATATTTTAAAGTTGACTGAGAGCTCATTAAAATGATGTCCGTATTTTCGATATATGACAATAAATCCAAAAGCAATTAGGATGAACTCTAATGTAAATACCCAGGCAAAGGCAATGATAGGAGCTTTAAGGTAGATCAGTATTAATTTTAGGATAGATCCTATGATTAAGCCAATCAGTCTGATTTTACTACTGCTCTTTAGTTTGACGATGGCCTGCAAATAATTATCAATAGTGTCGAAGACCATTCCGATCATTGATACACCAAGAATGGATATCAGTACTATTTCCAATCTTGAATAGTGAAGAACAATGGATAATACCACCATTATTATATAAAGAACAACGGCTGAAATCAATCGTATTGCAATGGTGCTGCCAATCAGTTCAAACTTTTCCGCCGGCTTCCTTACAATCTCTCTGGTTAATATATTGGGGATTCCCAACGGAGCGGCTAAAATAAAAATGGATGCAAAGGCTCTAGCCACGTTGAAAGTACCATACTCATCGGGTCCTAAGTATCTTGCTACTAAAGGAACTACAATGATCAGTATTAATATCCTAATAGACCTCTCACTAAAAATCCAGGCTGTATTTTTAGAGTATTTCTTAAAACTATCAGATAAAGTAAACTGAAACTTTTTGATGGCTATTGGTTTAAAGTTATTTCACCTATGCTTCCTTTTTAGTTCCTTTCCAAATTGAAAAGGCAATGATCAGTAACACCACCACTCCGGTAATGATAGAGAACAATACTCTTATCTTGTTGATGGCGATTACTTTGTCTTTCTTAAATTCAAAAATGATGTCATGCTCTCCGGCAGGCACATACAATCCTCTTAAAGTAAAGTTGACCTTTTTAACATCAACTTCTTTTCCATCAATGTAGG
>JAGQYH010000107.1 GCA_020436175.1 Bacteroidota bacterium | reverse complement strand
CCCTGATGTTGCCCGATAAATGCAATCTCTCTAATCTTGATTTTGTTGCCTTTATCAACCTCTACCAATAATGTTTCGGCATTTCTTTGGAGCGTATCTTTTTTCGAGGAAATATGAATATAGGGCTTTAGATACCCCTTTTCTGAATAGAAATCTTCAATAGTATTTTCAATATTCACCAACATTCCCTCAGTGATCGGCCGTCTTTTTAAAGACTCCAATTTTTTCTCAATGTCTTCCTTATCGCCCGATTTGATGCCGGTAATCTCCAAATCGAGCAATCTTGGTTTTTCTGTCACTTGGATAACCAAAAAGACTTTATCGCCTTCAAATTTTTCTGCTACAATAGAAATATTAGCAAACAAATTACTCTGCCATAATTTTCTGATCGCTCTGGAAACATCATCGCCCGGAATATCAATGCCCTGACCAACAATCAAACCGGTAATCGAACGGATCACATTGGCATCGTAAAATTCTGTTCCTTCTACTTTTAAACCGCCTAAAGTATAATTGGTGGTGGATTTATAGTCTATTACACTTGGTGGATTACCTTCGGTTTGCGCCACAACAGAAATGTTGACCGCAAAAATCAATATAATTGCACCTATGATCGATTGAATAATATTTGTTCTTTTGGTCATGCTTTTACTTGCTCACTCGTTTTTCCAAAACGTCTTTCTCTGTTTTGGAATGCTAAAATTGCTTTATACATTTCTTCTTTCTGAAAATCGGGCCAAAATGTCGGGGTAAAATACAATTCAGTATAGGCCATTTGCCACAACATGAAATTGCTGATCCGCTGTTCTCCGCTGGTTCTGATCAACAGTTCAGGATCGGGAAGGTTATGGGTATATAAATGATTGGCGACCAATTGATCGTCAATGTCATCAATAGATAAGTCGCCATTTTTTACATCTAAAGCGATTGATCGAACAGCATCTACGATCTCATTTCTGGAACCATAACTGAGCGCTAAGGTAAGCGTCATTCTGCTGTTGTTTTTGGTCATCTTAATGGCTTCTTCCAGTTCTAGTTTACATTTATCCGGCAGATTGCCTAAATGACCGATGGCATTTAACTTGATGTCATTGTCTTGCAAGGTTTTTAATTCTTTTCGGATAGTATGAACCAAAAGCTCCATTAATGCGGCTACTTCAGCTCGTGGTCGACTCCAGTTTTCGCTTGAAAAAGCATATAAAGTAAGGTAGTTAACGCCCAATTCGGCACAAGCTTCCGTTACTGCTCTAACAGATTTTACACCATTGGTATGCCCGAAGACTCTCAACTTACCTTTGGATTTTGCCCAACGACCATTGCCGTCCATAATGATGGCAATATGCTCCGGAAGTTGAGTTGTATCAATCTGATTTTTTAATAATATTTCTGCAGTTTCTGCCACCTTCATGCTCCTGGTATCGCTTGTTTCCGTCTATTAAAATCCTTTGTTTGAAATCGTCGGACATTTATTGGTTTGAATGGTATAGGTTACGGCTACACCATAAAAGTTAAATCGATCTAAGTCTTTTGCTGTTCCTCTCTGTTTGCCCGGCGCTAGGCCTTCTTCGGAGGGGTCGGCAATTGGGGCAGTAATGCCGCCTAAAATATCACCATCCACATAGCTGTCGCTCACATCGTCAATATAATCGGTAAATGTTCTTCTGGAACTGATCTCAACATTCAACGCCCAATTTTTATTCAGGGCATATTTAACGCCGCCTCCAAAGGGTATTGCCAGGGAATAACGAGCATACTTATTGTCTTCCCCGAATGGTGTGTTTTGTCCTTCTGTGCCTAATGAATGCAAATATTCCTTGTTGCCTTCGTAGCGGGTAAAAGGGTTGTAATAAAATACACTGATGCCCACAAAGAGATACGGGCTGAAATTCTTGTTCTTTTCCGGTTGGTACTTAAAGAAATTGATCTCGTAAGTACCTGTAAACTCAATGATATCCGATTCGAAGCTAAGGTTTCTGTATTGTGGATACGGGCTCTTCTTGTTTTTGGAATCGGAAGCTGCAATACGGGCGTAATTCATGCCGGCTCTTACGGCCATCCTGGGATTGAAATTATATCGGTAAAACATTCCGCCAGCCCATCTTACTTCTTTAAAAGAAAAAACGGGGTTGAGATCACCAAAATAATTGGCAACGCCCATCCAAACGCCAACTTCGGTTTCCTGAGCGTTTATGTTTTTGCTGAACGAGGTGAGCAGCAGGACAAAAATGAGTATTTTTTTCAAGTATTTAATAGACCCGATTTTAAAATAATTTGCAAAGATACAGGTAATTGAACGAAGTTTTTAGCTATCAAGTGTATCTTGACACAATTTAAGATAAGTTTGATATTGGAATGATGTTGAATTGTTGGGAGAGCAATCAATTGAATGGAAGAATTTATTGCAAAGTCAAAAAAATAAATAATATAGTGACTTGTTTGGTGGTGTCACCTATTGTATATTTTCAAATTCCTTTGGTGATAATACTAATGGCAACATGAAACTCTTTATTGAACAACTAACTTATAGGTGCCCAATAATTCTTTATTATTGCTTTTATATAGGTTTAAAAAGTAAATACCTTTTAAGAGATTGGTTTTGTCAACCAGCAAATTGTGCTGACCAATATTGTTGTAGGACAATATTTGTTTTCCTAAAATGTCGAATAGTTCTATGTCGTAATTAAAATCTATGGATTCATTGACAATCACATTAAATGCTCCATTGGAAGGATTAGGATAAACAACAATTGAAGCGTTGTTGAATATTGTTTGGTTAGATGAGTTGGAAGAAACGATCTCATTCGATAAGTTTTCATACCATGCTATTTTATCATCGTATTCTGAAGCAGAAACTACATCTAAATCTCCATCTCCATCTATGTCAGTAGTTAATACATCAACTGCACCTTTTGCATTTATTGAGATTATAATTTCTTCGCTGAAACTATTATTTCCTAAGTTTTTAAACCAAGCGATCTTATTATCCCCTGCAGAAGCAGATAACAAATCAAGGAATCCATCATTATCGATGTCGACAGCAAATACATCTTGCGCTTTAACACAGGAATCTGAAACGATAATTTGACTTCCAAAACTTCCCGATCCATCGTTTAAATAAAGTGCAATTTTATTGTCGTCCTCAGATGCAGAGACAACATCAAAGTCACCATCATTATCAAAATCACCCGCCAAAATTGATTTGGGGTCTTGGGTTTCAGTTGAAATAACAACTTGTGAGAAACCGAAATCGCCGTAACCATCATTTACATTATAGGCAATATGATCCCTATAGAGGGATGCTGAAAGTACATCCAAATCTCCGTCATCATCCAGATCAACGGCATCTATTGATTCACAGATGAGAGAAGCTAACGTTATTATCCTAGAACTTTCAAAATTTCCATTCCCCAGGTTTTTATTATATACAACACCTGATGAAACTGCAGAAATAGCATCATCTTTATGGTCTCCATCTACATCTGCAAAAATGATTGATTTAACACGTGATGCATCTATAGTAATGATTTGTTCCTCTCCAAATTCACCGGAGCCATTATTAATAAAATACACTACCTTATTACCAAATTCCGATGCAGCAATCACATCTAATAAGCCATCTTCATTGATGTCGAATACAGTTACAAAACTTGGCCTGTTTACATCTCTTGATATTATTTGTTGCTTAGCGAAATTTCCTGATCCATCATTTAGGTAAAATGCAATTTTATTATCATACTTAGAGGCTGACAGAATATCAAAATCATTATCATTATCAAGATCAGCAGCATATATAGAAATGACACCATCATTTCCTAAAGAAAGCACATTTTGATCCCCAAAACTTGCATCACTTTGATTTAGATAATAAGCTATTTTGTCGTCTTCAAAGGAAGATGAAAGTATATCTGTGAAGCCATCCTGATTGATATCTGCGGCATAAACAGAAGTAGCTTCCGTAGTGTTGTTGGAGACGATCTGTTCATTTCCAAAGTTTGCATTACCGTCGTTTAAATAAAAAACAATTTTATCATTTGTTAAAGATGCTGCCAGCACATCCAAATCCCCATCATTGTCTAAATCAGCAGTAAAAACAGAGGATACATAGTCAAATGTTGAAGAAATAACGTGCTCCGTATTGAAATATCCATTGCCATCATTTAAATAGCAGGTTATACTATTCAAAGAATGTGAGCCAACGACAAAATCTAAATAATCATCATTGTTTAAATCCGCAGCATATATTGTCTCAGGATAGGTGATTGTATTAGGAATCGCATAAATAGTGTCAAACACTTCATTTGCATAATTTGATGCAAAATTTATTTTACTGGCACTTGTAGATGTATAAACGATGTCGAGTAAACTATCATTAGTAAATTGACCCACTACTATTGAACTTATCTGATCCGAGTGAATAATTATTGGTTGTTGATTTTCAAAATTGTTACTTCCATCATTCATGAACAGTCCTATTTGGTTTTCCAAATAACCGGTATAGATAATGTCCTTATCGCCATCAAGATCAAAATCAAGAATATATAGAGCATTTGTGTTATTGATATTAACTGAAACTAATGTTTCTTCACTAAAATTTGCATTTCCATCATTTTTATAAAAGGCTATCTTATTGACTTCAAAATTAAACTCATCATAAGAAGCTGAGAATAGATCAATATTCCCATCGTTATCGATGTCTGCTGCAGTAATTGTATTTACTCCAATCGCATTAATGGAAACAATCTTTTGATTGTCAAAATTACCATTACCCAAATTCAAATAATAGGCAATTTTGTTATCGTAATAAGAGGCAGAGATAACGTCAAGAAGACCGTCATTATTTATGTCGGCAGCTATTACGGATTTCGCACCATCGGTGGCAGTAGAATAATCAATTATAATATTTTCTGTTCCAAATGTAGTTTGACCTTTTGAATAGAGAGACTGGCCAACAATAAAAATGAAAAACAAAAAAAAGTACCAATGATTATGTTTCATTAGTTTTGTTTTAATGAACAATAAAGTTAATCATATTATATGTTGTTTTCTAGCCATTTATAACATTTATTAAAACGGATTGGCAACATAGGTTTTTTAATGTTGCACAATGAAATTATCCCAACTAAGAACAGATGGTATAGATTAATTCCTCAGATCATCGCCCCATTTGATCTTTTGACGGAGCGTTTTTAGGTAGTGACTCTCCGGCATTCTGATCAAATTAAAGGTAAAATCTTCTTTCCTGACGGCAATTTGATAGGTTTTATCTACCGCTTTTGATCTGGAATCTAAGGTGCACAAATAAGATTCTGAACGACTGATCACTTCAAATGAAAGCACGGTATCGTCTGGAATCACCATTGGCCGGGCATTCAAATTGTGTGGCGCTACCGGTGTTAATACAAAACTTTTGGTAGTTGGGAACACAATTGGCCCTCCGCAAGAAAGGGAATAAGCCGTGGATCCTGTTGGTGTGGCGATGATCAATCCATCTGCCCAATAAGAATTCAGATATTCGCCATTCAAATAGACCAAAATGGTGATCATGGAGGAAGAATCCGTTTTATGAATGGTAAACTCATTTAAACCGTAAGAGACTTCTTTGAAAACCGGTTTGTTCGTATCGATATGGATCAAGGTTCGACGCTCTAAACTGAAAGTGTTGTTTTCCAATGAAAAAATCAGCTCTTTGATTTCTTGTTTATCGATATCCGCCAAAAATCCCAATCTGCCGGCGTTGATGCCTGCTACCGGAATGCCTTTGTCGCGCACTATTTGAACGGTGTCCAGCAATGTACCGTCTCCTCCAATAGACAAAAGAAAGTCAACATCTTTAGGAAGTGTTTTGTGATCTTTAAAAGTAGTTACATCGTCGTTTAGATCGCAATGTGCTTTCATCTCCTCGAATACCGTATGAAAAATGCAAATGGAAATATTTTTTTGCTTGACAATTGAACACAATTCTTCTAAAATGGGAAGATGACTTGTTTTAAAAACTCTGATGTATAGGGCAAGCTTCATTAATTATGGTATGTGTTGCAAATATAAAAGAATCACACAACAACCAATGAAAGTTATTTTGGCTATGGAATTGCCGGAGAAAGGAGCTTTACATGTTTAAATAATGCATCAGGCTTTCATATTTTTCCAGCATATCGTCTGCATTGCTGGATTGATGATAAGCAGCTTTCACATTGTATTCGTATCGTTCAAAGGAAGCAATAATGTCTTCCAAATCACTTTTGTTTATCTTTAGCGTAACCTCAATTTGATTGATATCAACCTGACTAGAGATGTAGCAATTTAAAATTAGAGCATCATTAGATTCAACAATTCTGGCAATTTCTGACAATGAATAATCAGATTTGTTCATTTGCAAAACCAGCATTCCACCTGATTCCATCAATGAACTGCTATTACCGAATTTGGTTAAGATGCTCGCAGCAGTGGCCACACCGATATAATGTTCTTCAAGATCAATGATCGGCATTAAGAACATTTGCGTTTCAATCATTTTTTTGATCAATTCAAAAATATGCTCCGTTGAATAGGTAAAAATGATATTGTTGTCGAGAGGTAAAGCGCCCACTTTAATGGCAGCATTTTCAATGTTTAAAAGCACATCCTCCGAAATAGAACCAATGTATTTTCTTCCTTTCAATACCGGCATTTCGGTAAGGTTATTACCGGCCATGATGTCTAAAGCAAACTGAACACTATCATTTGCTTTCAGATAAGGAATATTGGCATCTATGTATTCTACTGCTTGCATTAAACTTTAAAAATCATTTTTGGTTAATACGCTGCAAAAACTGTGCTAAATGTTTGTTGAATTCTTCAGGATGCTCCATCATTGGGGCATGTCCGCACTCATCAATGAAGATCAACTCCGAATTAGGCAGTTTTTCATGAAATTCTTCTGCTACAAAGTCCGGTGTAATTATATCATTCTTTCCCCATATTAACAGTACAGGTATGGTAATGTTCTTCAACTCTTCCCTCAAGTTGTGTCGCATAGCCGACTTCGCCATATACAACACTCGTAAGCACTTATCTCTATTGTTTACAATTTCAAATACTTCATCTACCAATGCTTTCGAAGCCATATTAGGGTCGTAAAAAGTATATTCTGTCTTCTTTTTGATGAATTCATAGTCGCCTCTTTTCGGGAAAGTATCCCCAAATGCCTTTTCAAATAAGCCCGAACTGCCGGTGAGTATCAAAGATTTTACGATTTCAGGTTTCTCTAAAGTACATACAAGTCCAACGTGCCCACCCAAAGAATTGCCTAAATAATTGACTTCCTTATAACCCTTAAAGGCTACAAATTCTAAAACATATTGTGCTAAACCATCAACAGTTGTTTCCTTAACTTCTAATTCGTACAAAGGCAAAATGGGTACCACTACGGTATTGGTCTTACTAAAATAATTGAGCAGATCCTCAAAATTACTCAATGCGCCAAAGAGGCCGTGTAAAAGAACAATCACTTCGCCTTCTCCCTTTTCGACATATCTAAATCTACCTTCTTCTTTAATTTCTATATTCATACGTATATTTCAATAACAGTTTAGAAGCGCATATTTCTATGATAAACAACTAAGAACTGCAAAATAAATTAGATTTGAATCTAAATGTACAAATAGCGTGATAAGAAATATTTACTATTTGTCAACGAAAGTATAGAGGCCAATGGCTATCTATTATCCTGTCGCACTTCCAATAGTTAAGATTGCTAAAAATTGAATGAACACTACACTCAAAACACCGGATCATTACGAATTAGTAACAGTATTTAATATTTTTTATTGATTTTTACATCTCAATGGAAGAGTTTGTATTGGGATGTATAAAAGTCAAATGATTTAACCCTTAAAGGAATCACTTCTGTTTGATTGAGAAAACGAATAATTATGATAAAAAAAATTGGATACTTATTGATAATGGTTACGTTGCTGCAAGCATGTGGTGGCGGAGAAGCAACAAATGAAGAACAGGCAGGATTAACGCCCGGCAAAGGCG
>JAGQYH010000106.1 GCA_020436175.1 Bacteroidota bacterium | reverse complement strand
AAATGAAAGTGGTAATGTCGAGAAATTGAAAGGCAATGTAGATTTGAATTTCTCAGCTAGTTATCTGTTAAATAAGAATATCTCGTTTTTTGCGGAAGTCAATAACGCTTTATCTTTGAAAAGTGAAAGATGGTATAAATACCCCGGATATGGCTTTTTAGCCTTGGGAGGTGTTTTAGTAAGTTTTTAGAATGGAATTTACTTAGAGTGTCTGGAGTGACGAATATTTAAAGTTGTTTATCAAGCATAAAAATCTTTGGTCACTTTAGGTCATTCGTAACTGTAGTCACTTTCAGTTGTTGATATTTTCTTCATTTTGGATGACTTAAAAATCAACAAAGTTGGATAACTTTGTCGGATATGGTAGCCTATATAAAAGATCTTTTGCGCTTTCACGATTATGTGATTATCCCAACTTTAGGCGGATTCATTACCCATTATGAGCCGGCGAAAAGAAGTATATCTACCGGTACCATTGCCGCTCCCAGTAAAAAGATCGCTTTTAACCAATCCCTTCGTGAAGATGATGGCTTGTTGGTCAGTTATTTAATGACTCAAAAAGGATTGAGTCAGGAAAAAGCAAAAGCAAAAGTAGGAGAGTTTGTCAATGAGATACAAGAAGCCTTACATGAACACGATTTCTATCTTTTCTCCGGAATAGGAAAATTACAGTTAGACGTATCCGGCAATTACCAATTTCTACCGATTCTTAAAGAGAATTTACTTTTGGAAAGCTATGGATTGGAAAGAGTGGTGGCACAACCCATCCAAAGAATAAAAGAAGCATTCGAAACCCGTGAGGAGAATGTTATTTCAATGGCAACTTCGGAGGAACCGAAAGTGATAGAGGCAACTGTTTCACAAGAAAGGGCTTATCAACCTTGGTTTTTCAGAGCAGCTGCGGTCATTGGTATGGGTTTTATCATGACAACTGTCGGCATGAGTTTGTTTAGTGGGAATGTCAGTAGCGACCAACTGTCGTTCTTTCCTGTGCAGCAGAAAGTTGAAGTTTTTGAAGGAACAGCGGCAATAGAAGCCAATATTCAATTAAATCAACCGAAACTGAGCGAAATTCATTTGTATGAGGTAACTCAGCCGGAAGAAGTTACTATGACAACTGATGTAGCTGCACCAGTTACAGTGGAAAGTAACAGCCGTTCAGCTTATCACATCATCATTGGTTCTTTCCTGGATGATGTACGAATGAATAGAGAGATCGCCAATATGGAGACCAAGGGTTTTACAGTGCAAACATTGGAAGGTCCTAATGGATATACGAGAGTAGCCTTAGTGTTTGACGGCAACAGTACCAACAAGCAGGAGAAATTACAAGAAGTAAGAGCCACTGTTAATCCCGAAGCATGGATGGTTGGCAACTGAATTTCAAAAATAAATCATCTCAGCACAAGCAAATTAAATTTATAAGGATTTTATCCTGTCAAACCATTTGCCTTTCCTATTTTTACAAGCATGACGCACAAAGCCGGTTTCGTTAACATTCTAGGAAAGCCCAATGTTGGGAAATCGACATTAATGAATGAATTGGTGGGGGAGAAACTATCGATTATTACTTCCAAAGCGCAAACTACTCGTCATCGAATTTTAGGTATCGTTAACGGCGATGATTTTCAGATTATTTTTTCGGATACACCGGGTATAATCAAACCTAATTATAAAATGCAGGAATCTATGATGTCATTTGTTAAGACATCGATGGAAGATGCAGACGTGTTTTTATATATGGCGGAGATCAAGGACAAACCTGAAAATCAGCCGGAAGAGTTTCTGAAAATTTTGGAAAACGCGAATATTCCAACTTTAATTCTGGTCAATAAAATCGATACCATCAATGATGCGGAAGAATTAGCAGCATTGAAATCGAAATGGTCGCTTGAATTGTCCAATTCATCCAATATAGAGTTAAGATTTATTTCTGCTTTGGACAGTAATGATACGGCAGAAGTGTTTCAATGGATCATCAATAAAGTTCCTGAATCCCCCGGATACTATCCAAAAGATGCCTTAACAGACAAACCTGAGCGATTTTTCGTGGAAGAGATCATCAGAGAGAAGATCTTATTGAATTACAAACAAGAAATTCCATATTCCTGCGAAGTGGTTATCGACTCCTTCAAGGAAGAAGAAAATATCATAAGAATAAGAGCGGAGATCTTTGTCAATAGAAAATCACAGAAGTCGATCGTTATTGGTAAAGGAGGGAATATGCTCAAAAAGGTTGGTACAGAAGCCAGAAAGGATGCAGAGCAGTTTTTCGGAAAGCAAATTTATTTAGAGTTGTTTGTTCGGGTCAAAGAAAACTGGAGAGATGATGACAGTATGCTCAAACGTTTGGGGTATAAAGGATAAAATCAATCATTTCTAATTTACTAAATGCGCATTACCAAATACTAAATAAGTTACACTAACAACCAATAATTGTACATTTGCACCATGAGCTTTACAGTAGCAATAGTAGGACGACCCAATGTAGGTAAATCAACTTTGTTCAATAGGTTGGTTGGAGCAAGGCAAGCCATTACGGATGATTTGAGTGGTGTGACCAGAGATAGACAATATGGTGTTAGTGTTTGGAATGGCCGAACTTTTAACGTCATTGATACCGGTGGTTTTGTGCCACATTCTGATGATATTTTTGAAAAGGCCATTAAAGATCAGGTGCAAATCGCAGTTGAGGAGGCTTCGTTGATCGTATTTATGACAGATGCTACAACAGGGATAACTGATTTGGATGACGAGATGGCCAGAGTTTTAAGACGATCAGGGAAACCGGTAATTTTGGCCGTAAATAAAGTAGATAATCACAATAGAAGCCTTATGGCCAGCGAATTTTATGGTTTGGGTTTTGAAGAAACTTTGTTTTTATCCAGCATCAGTGGAACAGGAACCGGTGAAGTATTGGATAGAATTGTGGATTTTATTCCGGAGGATGATAAGTTTGAGGTATTGGATATTCCGAAGATCACCATACTTGGGCAACCTAATGTTGGAAAATCAACCTTGTTGAATGCCTTAGTCGGCAGAGAGCGAAATATTGTTACGGACATTGCAGGCACTACACGAGATGCTATTCATACGCGCTACAATCTTTTCAATAAGGATTTTCTTTTGATCGATACGGCAGGCATTAGAAAAAAAGCCAAAGTGCATGAAAATCTGGAGTTCTATTCTGTGATTCGTGCCATTAAATCAATTGATGAAGCAGATGTTTGCATTTTAGTGTTGGATGCTACCTTGGGCATTGAAGCACAAGACATGCAGATCTTTAAATTGATTGAAGAGAAGCGCAAAGGCGTGGTGATAGCTGTAAACAAATGGGATCTGGTAGAAAAGGAAACCATGACCTTGAAACACTTTGAGGATGCTATACGGGCCAAGATCGAACCATTTAATGATGTGCCTATTTTGTTTATTTCTGCCAAAGAAAAGCAAAGAATATTTAAAGTGATCGAAGAAGTACTGAAGGTTTATGAGGCTACTCAAATTAAAATTCCAACTTCAGATTTGAATGATAAAATGTTAAAAGTCATTGAGAAATATCCGCCGCCGGCATATAGAGGCGAATACATCAAAATAAAGTATGTTACTCAATTGCCGACACGTGCGCTATCTTTTGCATTCTTTTGTAATCATCCCGATTATGTGAAGAAACCATATAAGCACTATTTGGAGAATAGACTAAGAGAATTTTACGACCTTTCCGGCGTGCCGATCAACATCTATATGCGAAAGAAATAGATACTCTAATGGTTATCAACACATGGCAAATAAAAATATCTGTTAATTAATTGTGAATTTAATCTGTATTTAATATATTTAAAATAGATAAGAAAGCGAAAAAGTACATCGGTAAGGAATAGAAGGCTAATGTACGAGAACGAGCATCTATCGAAACATATTAATCCCTGCTTACGAAAGTGAGTGGGGTTTTTTCTTTTAATGACTATGTTTGAATGGAATTCCCTCTTAGAAAATCTTCAATAACCATTCTTTTTTTTCCTTCTAATTGCAGTTGTAAAAGATCAATATAGCCATCTACCGTATAGAATCTTAAATAGGTTTTTCCGTCGCTTTCAATAGTTCCCGGAATAAAGTTATGGATGGTATGCTGAAAACCGGTCTCATATATTTTCAATAGCTTATCATTCAAATAGGTATATGCTGCAGGATAAGGACTCAATCCTCTGATTTTATTATAAATCTGTTCGGTGGTTTGCGTCCAGTCTATTAAACCGTCTTCTTTAAACAATTTAGGGGCGTGTTTACTATCCGTAACTTGTCTTTGAGGGATAGGATGAATATTATCTTGTTCTATAGCCCTGACAGTTTTTAGGACTAATGCAGCACCGATTGTCATTAGTTTGTCGTGCAACTGACCTGCAGTCTCATCCGGTTGTATGGCCACTTTCTCCTGAAATAACAAATCTCCGGTGTCGATCTTATGATCTATGAAAAAAGTTGTGACACCTGTTTCCTTTTCTCCATTGATCACTGCCCAATTGATGGGAGCAGCACCTCGATATTGAGGAAGGAGAGAGGCATGCAAGTTAAAAGTTCCTTTAGAAGGCATACTCCAAACAACTTCAGGCAGCATACGAAAAGCCACTACTATTTGAAGATCGGCTTTCAGATCGGCCAGCTCTTTTAAGAAATCGGGATGCTTGAGATTGGTAGGTTGAAGTATATTTAAACCATTGGCTAAGGCATAATTTTTAACGGCAGACGTTGATACTTGCCTTCCTCTTCCGGCTTTTCTGTCCGGTGCAGTAATCACACCCACAACATTATAATTGTGCTGTACCAATATATCTAAACTGGCCACCGCAAAATCGGGCGTTCCCATGAAAACAATACGCATCAACTAAATTTTAATCTCGTGGTATATCACCATTAATATATTTACCGTGAACCGGCTTAAACATTCTTTTGAATCTGATTCGATCAAAAATGCCATCGTTATTAGGGAGACCATTTCCCCAGACTTTAGGTTCGATCGATAACCAAACAAATAAAGGCTTACCTACAATATGGTCTTCCGGTACAAAGCCCCAGTAACGAGAGTCGATAGAATTGTGTCGGTTATCACCCATTAAAAAGTAATAATCCATTTTGAAGGTATATTGATTGGTATTTTCGCCATTGATGCTGACTACTTTATTATTTTCTATCACTAAGTCATTTTTTTCATAAACGCCGATGGCACGTTCATAAATTTTAATATTGGAAGAATCCAAAGTAACCGTCCAACCTTTTTTAGGTATGATGATGGAGCCGGTATTGTCTACATTCCAGCCCATATACTCATATTGCCAGTAAATATTCAAATTCTCGTCCGGCGCCTCTAAATAAGGGACAACATCATTAATGACATCATTACTTTTTAAACCATCTACTTGCCATTCACTTAAAAAATAGGAGAATTGGCGGTCAATTTTTTGATCCACACCAATTTTTTGCTTATCGATGAGTCGATCAATTTGTTTGTTGGTTGAAATCCGATATGGCATATACATATTTTTCGGCACCCAGGCTTTTTCTCCGTTGATCCAAAGATCGCCACGTTTTACCTGCAATGTATCTCCGGGAATTCCGGTTACTCTTTTAATGAAATTCTCTTTTTTATCAACCGGTCTGTCAATGATGTCATAAGTATCCCAAACTTTTCTTCTGGCAGCAGCTAAATATACTTCATTGGTTCTTACTTTATTCCCACTATCAATGTCTCGTCGTTTAAGTCCTTCCGCATACTCTCTTACCAATGAATAATAACTCTGATTGGATTGGTGGTAAACACTAACCGTATCTCCTTCAGGATAATTAAATACCAAAGCATCAAATCGCTTTACCTTGTTAATCCCCGGTAATCTTCTATACTTTAATTGAACACCATCCCAATACGCTTTAGTGCCTAATAATGGCATGGTATGGTGAGCAAATGGAAAAGCAATGGGCGTATTCGGAATTCTGGGTCCGTAGTGGAACTTACTCACAAACAAATAATCTCCTGTCAACAATGTTCCTTCCATGGAAGAAGATGGTATTTTATAAGCTTCCAACACAAACATTCTGATCAAAGCTGCAGCAAAAAAGGCATAAATGATGGCATCTGCCCATTCTCTTCCGGCTGATTTACGAATGCCTTTTCTTTTGTCTTCAATAGCACTCGGACCTTCATACACTACTTCTTTTGACTGTCCCCAAAAAGGCAAAAAGAAAATACCCAGCAATAAGCCTTTAACATGATCTAAAAAACTTCTTTTCCCAAAGGAATTCAACATTTCGGTTATCCATAAAATGGCAATGAAGAAATTGATAAAAGGAATTAAACTGAATACCGCTTGCCATTGTGCCTTACCGCAAATCTTCAAAAGGGTAACGTCTTGTAAAATAGGCACTAAAGTATGCCAGCCGGGTTGTTTGGCTTTAGTATAAAATCCCCATAATAAAGTATGGGATAACCAATATATAATTAGAATTGAGATTATTGTGATCATAATTTAGATATTGTTCTTATTGAAACCTAAAACATCCTCCATGGTATATGCTCCCTGCTTATCCACCAGCCATTCGGCAGCAATCAAAGCACCTGTAGCAAATCCATCCCTGTTTTTTGCAGTATGTTTTATCTCGATTTCATCTATTTCATTGAAATATTTTACGATATGGGTGCCGGGGACGCTATCTTCTCTTTTACTGAAAATTTCTAAAGTAGCGGCGTTAGAACTCGCCCTGTTCTTCCAGCCATCTTTCCGGCGTAAACGATGAAGGATGTCAAAGGCGGCAAAGAGTGCTGTACCACTGGGAGCATCTTTTTTCTCTGTATGATGGATTTCTTCTAAAGTAACGTCATAGGAGGTGTGTTCATCCATGATCAAAGCCAATTGCCTGTTGATCTCAAAGAAAATATTTACACCGATACTAAAATTGGGAGCATATAGAAATGACTTGTCATTTTCAGCAGCGTAAACTTGAAATTCTCTCAATCGCTTCGTCCAACCGGTGCTGCCACAAACCACCGGAACATTGGCATCAAAACAAAATTGTATGTTTTCGATGGCTGATTCCGGCGAAGTGAATTCAATTGCAACATCACTTTGTTGTAATTGTTCATGTGTCAGTTCCGCTCGGTTGTGTTGGTCGACGATTAAATTAATATTGACGCGATCACTAAAAGAATTTTTTGCTATTTCATGAATGGTTTTACCCATTTTTCCATATCCTATTAATGCGATGTTGATCATAGTTTACCTGAATTGTAAAGATAGATGTATACCGGGTATAACACTGTTATTTCCTGTTAATAAATCGGGCTGCCATTGAAAGCTGAGATCGTCGGAAATGTCAAATTTAAACAAATGGGCATCTACAACGGCATCTACAATGTTCAGACCATAAAAAAGTGCCGTCAATAAGGCACTTAACTCTGTATTCTTTCTATAAAAATTTCTGGAACGAGTGATTTGAGACTCACTTAATATACCGGAAAACTGATGAGTTTCTCCTCTTAATTCTGCACTCAAAGCAGTATTGTATTCTTTTAGTTTTTGACTGTTGGAAACCGTAAAGTAAAGCGTTGTTCCGATGGCTCCATAAACGATGGGTAATTTCCAATATTTTCTATTATAAGCTTGACCAAGTCCCGGAAATGCCAGTGAATATAGGGCTGCCTTTCTTCCGGGACGGTCTTCATGGTTGTAAAATGCCGGTGAATCGGCCAGTTTAAGTTGATGATTGACTCGTCTGATCTCCTTTTTGGATAAATTTTCTGCTAACGAATCAACCGGAACATCATAGATGGAATCGATCGGCATTTCTTGTGCTTGTAGCACGCTGCCGAAGAAAATCAAACTGCCAAAAATAATATGGGCGATAAGTTTAAAAATGGATTGTTGATTTGATTTAAAGCATAAAGATAAAATTGTCGTTACTATTTTTCTAGTAACTCCAAAATGCGTTCTAAGTCACTGTCGGAATAATAAGGAATAACAATTTCTCCTTTATCTCCTTGTCCTTTTTTGATTCTTACCT
>JAGQYH010000105.1 GCA_020436175.1 Bacteroidota bacterium | reverse complement strand
ACCAAATGTACCCGACATCACTTTAACCGTAGATGGAGCAGGATCATTGTCGGTGGTAGATTCAATGGTAACGATAAACTTATCGGCATTTTCTAGTTTAGCACTTTCCACAGGGATAGTTAGATTTTTTACAGTTCCATTATCATCAACCTGAAACTGACCGGTGGAGATCACTTCTCCGCCTGAGCTGATCCATCCTTCGTAGATCCAGCCATCCGGTAAAACTTCTAAATTGGAAACATTTAATACCATATTGCCTGTGGGTGGTATCGGTCCCAGACCATTGTCTTCATCACACGATGTCATCAGCCCTAACAGGCCAATGATCAGTGTAAGGATATGTATATTATATTTTTTCATTTTTCTCTGTTTATGATTTTAGAATAAAGGACTGCAATCCGTATTTTCTCCAATTGTCCAAATATCGGTTCCGGCACCCGGTCCCCAAGGCGATCCGTCGGCGAATACAATTTGGTAGCTGACTTGAAACTCACCGGTACAAGCAATGTAGTTACCACTTCCCGACCAAAATACGGGTGTTGTTCCACCCAAAACGCCGGCTTGCGTATTTTCAATGGTAATATTGGAAGTAGTAATGTCAGGATCAAAGGTTAGCGTTGCATCAGCAATGCCCCAATCGCCTAGGTTCTCTACAATCAAGGTGTTTGGTGTAACCGGATCAACTGAAACCGGTGCATCAAAGCCTTGATATCCAATTTCGCAGGTGTGATAATCGTTCGCAAAGTTTTGCATATCCAAAGCACAATCATCATCATTAATGGAAACAATATGCGTGGAAAAATTCGCTGCTTCACCTTCCAACCCGATGCCAACATTGGCATCTGTAATTGTGATCTTTAAACGCTTTACACCATCAGCCAAAGCATTGTTTTTTGACTGTAAATAAATGGTGTCAGAGATACCATCTTCAAAATTAAGAGTATTGCCTTCATTGATCAATGTGTAAACATCACCTTGTGCCGCCTCATTGTCCGGTTCAATGGAGAATTTAGCTGAAACATTCGATTTTTTACCATCAGGACTGGTGATCACCAGCACAATGGCTTTAATGGACGGATCGCTTTCACTCATGGATGTAGTAGATGATTTGAATCTAACTACAGTTTCTCCTTTGTAGAAAAACAGATCGTCATCTGCACAGGATGCCATCATCAAGTATCCTAATACTAATAGATATATATAATTTTTCATTTTTCTTGTTTTTTAGAATCCTGTGTTTTGGACCATATTTGGATTAGCATTCATTTCATGTTGAGGAATTGGCATTACAAACCTGAAATCATCTGCGGCCAACGTACAATTGCCTGTGGCGAGATCAACGCAGGTGGTTCCTCTGTCAACACCTAAACCCCATCTGCTCAGATCCCAGAATCGATGGCCTTCATAAGCCAATTCTTTTCTTCTTTCGGTTCGAATAGCATCTCTCAATGCCGTGCCGTTTTCACCAATGCTGACATAACCGCTTATTCTGGCCGCTCTAACAGCATCTAGCTTAGCTCTGGCTTCGGCTGGCTGATTTAATTCGAAATAGGCTTCAGCCATTGATAAATAGACTTCGGAAAGTCGGGCATAAGGCTGATCGGTTGTTCCACTGAATCCCGTTCCACTATATTTATTGACAAAGTCTTTATCCAGTGTAGGCGATCCATTCATTACGGTAAACAAAATGTCCGGTCGGATATCATTGGCATCGAAAGAAGCGGCGAATTCTGCATTAGGAATGTAATTGTTGACACTGGTTCCAAATGCGAAGATGTCACCCATGTTGCTAGTGCCTGAAATTAAAGGAATGGAAAAATTAACGCCTGCCGGCAATCCCACCTTGAAAATGAATTCACCAGGATTTTCACTGGGCGTGTACATATTGATGTAATCGCTTCCGGAGGCTAACATTAAACCGCTATTGTCAATGATTCTGTTTCCAATCTCGATCACCTTTGCCCAATCTTCTTTGTACAAATAAAGTCGTTGCAGCAGTGCATCAACAGCCACTTTAGAAATGAAAGTAGGATTGCTAACGGCATAATCCGTAAAAAGATCATAAGCCGTAGTCAGGTCTTGAATGGCAAGATTATAAACTTCTTTTACTGTATTCTGACTAGGTAAAGAAGAGGCATTGGTAGATTCTGTTAAATAAGGTATGCCTAAATGTCCTCCATCTCCGGTAGCCGTATATTTGGCGGCATATAATCTGGATAGATCGAAGTGTGCCATTGCCCGAAGCGCATAACATTGGGCTTTCACTTCATTTTTTTCATCCTCTGTACCGCCTTCTACCAAATCAATATTGTCTAGTATTTTGTTGACGGCCAGCACAAGATTGTAAGCTCTTAAATAAATCGCTTCCACTTCTACTGCATTGGAAGAATTATAGGTCCAGTTGAAATAGATTGTTCCTATACCTCCATTGTCACGGCTTCTTTGCGCATTGTCACCGGCCCAGGCATTTAGGGCAATTACAAACCAGTTGTAAGTGGTAAATCGGTATGCGCCATATAAGGCAGATTGTACATCTGCAAAGTTTTCAAAAGAATTTTCTTCGATGATGGTGCCTGAAGGCGGTTGTTCATCCAGAAAATTGTTGCAAGAAGTGAACATCAGAGCGCTGAATAACACCACTGAAAAAACTCCTTTATATCTATATTTTATTATGTTCAATTTCATAGCTTATCTTTTTTCAAGTATTAAAATCCAAAGTCGACACCGAAGGTTACAATTCTAGGATTAGGGTAATTGTAGAAAGTAACATTGTCCCAGGTTTCCGGATCGCCGCCGGTTAGGGACGACCAGAAATACAAGTTTTGAGCTTGTGCATATACATTGATGTAGCGCATGTTTCCGGGAACTTTGGTAATCCTGTAGCCGGCTCTGATACCTTTCAACTTTAAGAACGATCCGTCTTCAATATATCTGGAAGATTCTATGGCCGACAAGGCAGATCCTGCAGCTACTCCTTGAATATCAGTGATCTGTCCGGGTTCTGTCCAAATGTCTAATAGGTCGGTTAAGAAGTTTTGAATACCTACAGAGCCGATATCTAAGCTGTACTGTGGCAACTGAAGGTTAAGGATGGTATGACCTGCCATAAAGTTGAAATCCACCGAAGCGTAGAAATTTTGAATTCTAACATCCAATCCAAAATTGCCAGAATGGATCGGTAAATACGACCCGTAATCGGTAGTTCGGTTGTTGATGTCAAAAGTGGTGGTAACATTTCCTTCGGTATCTTTGTAAAGTGGCAATCCTGTAGCCGGATCTATGCCTACGAACGGTACGACATAGTGTGAGCCATAAGGCAATCCTTCTTGTACCAAAAAGGTGCCGGACTCAAATTCATTGACGCCTTCAAGATCGAGGACCAGGTTTTTATTCATTGCCCAGTTGCCTCTCAGCGTAATGGTCGTTTTCTTATCTCGGTAAAGATCAGCAGATAAGCCTACTTCAATACCTCTGTTTCTCATGGTTCCGGCATTTCTCAATAAAGAAGTGCTACCGGTGGTGAGTGATAGGTCAACTTGTTGGAAAAAGTCTTCTGTACGTTTATTGTAGATGTCAACAGAACCTCTGATACGTCTGTTAATAATCTCAAAATCAACACCGATATTGGCAGACTTTGTGGTTTCCCATTTTACATTCGGATCTCCAATGGTGGAAGGAACTTGTCCGGTATTACCGTTGTAACTGGTGGAACCGTAAGAAGTGAATTTAGCCGCTCTATCAATATTGGCATTGCCTAATGTTCCATAAGACACTCTGATCTTCAAAAGGTTTAGATTTTTGTTGCCTTTTAGGAAAGATTCATTAGTGGCTACCCAACTGGCTCCCACATTCCAAAAATTACCCCATTTGTTGTTGTCTCCGAAAACGGAAGAAGCATCTCTTCTGATACCACCGCTAATGTTATAGCGATTGTTAAAGGTATAGGCACCATTTAAGAATAGGGAAACTTGAGACTCTCTGCTGAATGAACCGCTAATGCCCGGAGTAGTGGTGGTTTCACTGGCGCCACTGCCTGAAAGATCTTTTGGATTCAAACTATACGCTACATAACCGTAAGATTCACCGCCATCTCTTATTAACTCGTTACCCGCTATGATGTCTAACAAATGTCGCTTATCGCCTAAGTAATTTCGATAGCTTACAGTAGACGTGATCACATAATCCTTACTGTCTGTATTGATGTTTTGTAGTCTTCCGGAGTTTCCCGGCACTTGTGCACCAAAAAGAGCATCCGGCGGAATTAATTCATGGGTATTTAGTTGAGAGTAATCTAAACCGATGGAGGAAGCGACCTTCAATCCACGAATGATCTCATAGGATAGTTTAGCTCTTCCAACCATTTTTAAGTTTTTCTCTGTTTGTTCCCAATTCTCGAATTGATCGACCCAATTATCGCCACCGGCTCCCAAGAGGGGAGAAAAGCTGCCGTCCGGCTGATAGATACTTTCATAGGGAATTCCCCAATAGATTCCGGAAATCGGGTTTTGATAGATGTCGCCATCTCCGGCATCAGCATTCGTGAATGAACTGGGTAAATCCGATACTGAATAACCGGCATTCATCCCAATATCATAAGAGAATTTTCCTAAGGTTCCGCTGAGGTTGGTTTTAAAAGTCCCTCGGGTAAAGTTGGAATTTTTAACTATACCTTGCTGTGAGAAATAGTTGCCGGATACATAGTATTTCAGGTTTTCTGTTCCACCACTAATCGCCAATTCATAGGAATGTGTGATACCTTTTCGCAAGATCACGTCTTCATAATTGGTGTTGATGTTTCTGAGGCTGTCAAGAAGCGCAGGATTGGGAGAAGAGCCATCTGGGCCATAGACAGCACCCAGTCCGCCTCCTGCACCCTGACTAGCTAAATAATTCTCAAAACTTAGTAACTCTTCCGTAGTCATCAGGTCGATATTGTCTTGCGGCCGTAATGAAATACCGAATTGTGTTTTAAAGTCGATCTGAGTTTTTCCAATATGTCCCTTTTTGGAGGTGATTATAATCACACCATTGGCAGCCTGAGAGCCATAAATAGAGGCGGAAGCATCTTTTAGTACCGAAATGCTTTCAATGTCATTTGGGTTGAGCGCAGAAAAATCCTGTGCATTGATAGGAACGCCGTCCAGTAAATAATAGGGGGCAGTTCCTCCATTGATGGAAGTTATTCCTCTAATGGCAACATTGGTGGCATTGCTTCCGGGTTGTCCACTGCCGGATTGGATGACCAAACCAGGGGCTTTCCCTTGCAATAAATTGTCTAGATTGGCAATAGGGATTTGCTCGATCAAGTCGGTGCTCACCGTGCTGACCGCGCCGGTGATCTCTTCTTTTTCTTTGGTTTGATAACCGAGTACCACAACCGTTGTTAATTCAATTCCGGTCCGAAGCGTTACATTAATTTCGCTTCTTCCGGATACTTCAATTTCCTGGCTTTCATAACCGACATAAGAAAAAACCAGCACAGCATCATCACTAACATTGATGGTGTAATTTCCTTCAAGGTCAGTAATGGTTCCGTTATTGGTTGTTTTTTCCAAAACAGTTACGCCAATTAGGGCTTCACCATTTTCGTCTGTTACAACGCCGGAAATTTTTTGTGCCATAATACCGGAACTAGCCAGCATCATTAAAATAACCGGGAGTAAAAATTTTACTTTCATACGTCACTAATTGTTTTGCATACCGAAAGTTTTAGGCTTTCAGTAGAGTTAAAGAATTGCAGCTAACTTTCAAATACCATTATGCTTAGCTACGCAGCACAATCTTTTTTCAATAAATCATTCGTTCAGTTACGTTATGAAAGTCTCGTTTGGAAAGTCATAACTAGTCATGCTATTGACTTTTTTAAATCCATTGGAAAAATATTTTTACGGGAAGTGCAAGAGGAGTCTTTATAAGTTTAGCAAAGTGTGCGCTACTTTACATAATACGCTAAAACTTAATGATGATGGCGGATTTTCAATAATTTTTTGGATATTTAAGTCGGGCCGCACTTTATTTTTTTACGTTTCCAAATTATTGAGTCTATACTATGTATCTACTTAGTGAGATCAAATAACCAAAGTGAAACGAGCCAAAAAAAATTAAAATGTCAGAGAATGAACTAATGCATCGGTGGGCGGCTACCAAAGACAGTCAATTTCTATCCTTACTGCTGGAACGCCTTTATCAGTTAGGCGAAAGAAAATTAAGAGACAGTATTTCCAAAGATGTACTGCACAATGCGATTTTGAAAATGCATGCCCGGTTAGAGGGAGATTGTGATATTCGCGAAGTAAGAAGCTTCTTTTTGAAAACTTTATATAATGGATTAATGGACCATTATAAAAGAGAACAACAGTTTCAATATATCCCTTTAAATGAAGAATACATCGGTGAAGAAAAGGCTGTTTATGATATTGACAGGATCGACTTGAAACAATTGAAACAACTGGAACAGTTGATTAGAAAACGACAGTTGGGAAATTCACGCATTAAATTCTTAAATGCCGTTTTGTTGGAAAGCGAGGAAGATCAATTCTCCAGGCAGAATAAATTTTTTCATCGCAAGGAGTTGAAAAAAACCATTTCTTTGTTAGACTTAGAAAAGGCGGAGCAATTCTTTACTTATACCCGCAGAGAGTTAAATGAGCAGGAAGATGTGGATCAACCTAAGGAAGTACAATTGTTGTATGAGGAAGCGAAATCTTATAAGCGAAGTGCTTTGGCATTGGAAACCAACAGTGCTCATGATTATTCAGATCAGGAAGTTAAATTGCTTCGGCTGTTTAATCTGACGATCGCTTTACACCTTTACCAACAGGCCTCGACTTTAAATCCGATCTATTTTAAGCCTCGATTCAATGTGGGCTTCTGCTTTTTTAAACTCGAAAAGTATGAGGCAGCCGTCAAGGAATTCAGTGCGGCATTGTTTTATTTGAAAAAGGACAAACAGCAGTCGAATTTTGATATTAAAATGGGCTCTACCTTGCGAAATTTGGGCACCATTTATCTATTGTGTTTACATCACTATCAAAAGGCCTTACAATGTTTTAATGATGCGTTGGAATACACACCATCGGATGAAAAAATAAGATTAGGAATTGTTTTTTCCGCTTGTAAATTGAATGACGATCAAGTGGCGATGGAGTACATCAATTCATTTGAAAATACAATGGCTATTCAAAATAGCATCACGGCATGGACGGCAGATGATGATAAAGTAAAACATTTGGCAATCAATATCTATAAAGAAAGTAGGTTGGTTCGACCATATATCCCTATTGAAAAAATTATTTAAAGCAAAAAGTAACGGAAATGTATTTAATTCAATTATGGTTTTTTATCGTAGTATCCTTTACAGGAATAAATAAACCAAATCAAGGAAGTCAGCAAGGGTATGAAAAACCTTTGGTTGATCAACAGACGGAAACTATTGATATTGTTGACATCGACAGACATGCCAACGAGCAATATTACTGGAAAAAGTAAAATAGATACCTGTAGAAAAACCGGTAAATTAAGCCGGTTTTAAGGTATAACTGTATGATTCGATCACCGGATTGGCCAATAACTTTTTGCAGGCGGTTTCTACTTTTTCAGTGGCTTCTTTTTCGGTGGCAGCCTCTACTTCTATAGTAATGAATTTCCCTATTCTTACATTTGACATTCCGGAAAAAGACATATTTTTCAATCCATGTTCCACCGCTTTTCCTTGTGGGTCTAACAACTCTTTTAGCGGCATGATAATTATTTCAGCAGTGTACATTTTCTCTGTTTAGGCAACAAAAATAGAAGTTTTTACAATTTATTATGCTTTCGGAGAATACTGTTTATGCACGTTGCCGATTTTGTATTGAATTGATATATGCTTAAAGATGGCACCACTTCGCTTAAGGCCTTTTTTAATATCTTTGCACAAAATTTTCAAAATGAGCAAGGCTACCGGAAGAGAGTCAGAAATAGTGTTTAAGGTGAAGCTGGACGATGATAATTTACCTGAAAAAATATCGTGGACAGCCACTGATGGGCAACAACAGCAAGAAAGAGAATGTAAATCCATTGCCTTAGCATTGTGGGATAAGGAAGAGTTAAATACTTTGCGAATTGATCTTTGGACGAAAGATATGCCCAT
>JAGQYH010000104.1 GCA_020436175.1 Bacteroidota bacterium | reverse complement strand
GGTATTTTTTAAAAAGAAAGGACTCCCTATTGAAGGAGTCCTTTCTATGTTGTTTTATAATTTTTTTCTGTTAATCCCATTTCATTACTTCCTCGTCATCTGAACTATTGTTTGAGGATATTTGTGATACGGATTCATTGGAGTCTTTTGCCGAACTATCAGCAGTTCTTTCCTCGTTGTAGTAATCATCGTGTTCATCAGATGAATGATCACTTCCATCATAGGTAATATCTTCAGGATCGCGTGTAAATTCATCAAAATCATATTCAGGCATTAAATTGTTCTTAATATGATCTACAACCTCCTCTAATGTATGAATGAATTTATTGAAATCTTCTTTGTAAATAAAAACCTTGTGCCGATCATATCCATCGTCATTAAAACGCTTTTTACTTTCTGTGATCGTCAAATAATAATCGTTTCCCTTTGTTGTTCTTACATCGAAAAAGTATGTTCTTCTTTTTCCCGCTCTTATTCGTTTCGAAAATACATCGTTCCTTTGCGAATGGTTGTCGTTATCGTGCTCCACTGTTTTCCTCTTTTTATTAAACAAATAGATTATGCTACAAAGTAAAACAAAAACGCGTTAATTAAACAAATTTTTGTTTCAATTCTGTTGATTCTTGTTGCTGTAGTTGGTACATTTCCCAATATATACCTTTCTTTTCCAACAATTCTTCATGCGTTCCTTGCTCTTTAATGGTGCCTTCATCTAAGACCAATATCTTATCGAAATCCATCAGTGAGAATATCCTATGTGTGATGAACAATACCGTCTTGTTTTCAAACGCTCTTTTGAAGTTATTTAAAATACTATGTTCTGTGTTGGCATCCACCGCCGATAAGCAGTCATCCAATATGAGCAATTCCGGTTGTTTCACCAGAGCACGGGCAATGGAAATTCGCTGTTTCTGTCCTCCTGAAAGTGTTACGCCTCTTTCTCCTACAATGGTATCGTACCCATGCTTTAAATACTCAATATCTTTGTGGATCTCCGCATCTTTTGCCGCTTGAATAATTTCACTCTGACTCGCATGTTCCAAACCGAACTGAATGTTTCCCGCCACCGTTGCAGAAAACAGAAAAACATCCTGAGGTACATAACCGGTGATATTCCTTAATTGATGTACATCAAGATCTTGTAATAACTTACCATTGATCCTGATTTCACCACTGCTAGCATCAAATGACCTTAAGATCAATTCAGCAATGGTTGATTTACCGGTGCCGGTTTTGCCCACAATGGCAAATTGCTCCCCTCTCTTAATCTCAAACGATATATCCTTTAAAGCTTGAATTCCGGTATTGTCATAGGTAAAACTCACTTCTTTAAAAACCAGGTTCTCTATGGATTGAATCGGTAAAGCTTTGGTATTGTAAATTTCTGCTTCAATGCTTAGAAACTCATTGATCCTTTTCTGTGAGGCAGCTGCTCTTTGCACCAAGGAAGCTACCCAACCTAAGGAAGCCACCGGCCAGGTAAGCATGTTTATATAAAATACGAACTCTGCAATATTCCCTGCTGTAAATCTACCTCTGCTCACTTCCAATCCACCGACGTATACGGTTAAAATAGTGCTTAAGCCAATCAATAATAACATCAATGGGGCAAAAAAGGCTTCTATTTTAGATAGTTCTAAAAAGTTCTTTTTATAGTCGATGGAGGCTTCTTCGAAATGATCATTATAAGTTTTTTCTCTCACATAAGATTTTATCACTCTGATGCCTGAAAATACTTCTTGCGCCATTGTAGTTAATCCCGACAACTTTCCTTGAATGACTTCGCTCTTTCGGTTGATGATCACACTTACTTTGTATATGGAGTAAGACAGTAATGGCAAAGGCAATAATACAATAAAAGACAAATATGCATTGATCTGGATCATAGTGGATATCACCAAAACGAAAAGGGTTACCAAGTTGATGGTGTACATGACTGCCGGTCCCAAATACATACGCACTTTAGATACATCTTCGGTTAACCGCGACATCAAATCTCCCGTGCTATTAACTTTATAAAAATTAGGATGTAATTGTTGATAGTGGTCGTACATTTCATTTTTTAGATCATACTCAATCAATCTGGACATTACAATAATCGTTTGACGCATAAAAAACATGAAAATGCCTCTAATGACCGCCATTGCTATCAATGTGACACTCAGCACCAATAAAATAGAATTGAGCAAAAAGAAATACTTCTGTTGAATATTAAATCCTCTGTACAGTTTAAACAGATATACATTCTCCGTAATCACGTTAACAGCTATTCGCATGATTTGAGGAGGATACAAACCAAATATGTTGGACACTACAACAAAAATAGTCCCCAGCACAAATCTGTATTTGTACTTCCAGAAATATTTATTGAGATACTTTAAATGCTTCATTTGATTGTTAGAAGATGGCGCAAAGGTATGATTTTAGTATAAGACTTATAACCTATATAAGTCCTAATAGTTCTATTTAATGCCAAATAAATATTAACAGAAGTAAATAAATTACCATTAGAGAAATCAACTTACTATTTTTGCGCCCTCATGATAAAGCGAAGAAGCGTTCGGATCAAGGTATTTCAAGCTATATATGGCTTTGAACATAGCAACGGCTTACCTTTGAAGGATTTCAGCAAACAGTTAAAGGTCAGTATTGAATCCATCAAGGCGATCTATTTATACAATCTTTTGCTCTTGAGAGCAATGGCTGAATCTGTTGAGAATGAATGGGAAAACATCAATGCGAAACACATAAAAACCGCCCAAGATCAATCATTTAACACTAAGTTGCTCAGTAATACTTTTCTTTCATTTTTGATCAATGACGAAGTATTTAATGACGCTGTTAGTCGATATAATTTGATTGATAAGATAGATGATGTATTGGTACAGAATTTATACATCCAATTGAAGCAATCTGAAGCATACGCAGATTATCTAGTCTCACAAGAAAATTTTAATGCCAAAGAAGATGTTGCGATCATCAAATTTATTTATCAAGATATATTTTTACAAAATGATGATTTTCATGCACATATACAAGATATTTGGAGCAATTGGATAGATGATGCTCAATTGATTTCGATGAGTGTTATAACCACCATTGAAAAGAGCAAGAACAGATTGATATTGGTTACTTCCAAGGAAAGTTTCGCTGATAAATTAGAGGAATTGACATCCTTCGGTGACGAGTTGTTCACGCAAGTGGTCAATAATAAAGTCAGCCAAATGAAACTGATCTCTTCCAAGCTAAAAAATTGGGATGTTGAAAGATTAGCTTCTACGGATATCTATATTTTAAGATTGGCATTGGCAGAATTAATGTACTTCCCCTCCATTCCAACCAAAGTAACCATTAACGAATACATTGACATTGCCAAAGAATACAGCACACCCAAAAGCAAGGAATTTGTCAATGGGATATTGGACAATTTAACCAAAGAATTGTCTGTTAAAGGATTGATCATTAAAGAAGGCCGCGGACTGAAAGATTCGTGATTATTCTAACCACACTTTTTTGAGGTCCAATAAGTTCATGGCATTATTGGGTAAGCCTTTTACATTTTTATTGACAAATCTTACCGCTTCATCGTAATACAAGGGTACTACCGGTGCTTCTTCAACAATAATATTCTCCATTTCGTGATACATAGGAATATATTCCGAAGGATCTGAAGTTTGTACGGCCAATTCATACAATTGATCAAATCGTTCATTTTTGAAGAAAGTATAGTTGGGAGGCACACCATTTTTACCATAAAACAAGGCTAGATAGTTTTCACCATCGGGAAAATCACCGATCCAGGAACCTCTAAAGAAGTCCAGATCATTTTTTCTCATTAATTCTCTTTGCAGTGCTGCTTCCATCATTTCTACCTTTACCGTTAATCCGATATCTTCCAGTGCTTTGGAGATAAAAGTACACATATCAATATAGCCGCTGCTAGTATACAAAGTAATCTCACCCGTGCCTTCACCATTTTCATATCCTGCTTCTTTCAATAGGGATTTTGCTTTCTTGATATCGTATTGATAGCCGTTAACTTTATTGGGATCATAGGAAGGCAAACCGGCAGGAATCATCCCTGCATGTGCCGGAATACCAATACCGTTTCTCAAATATTGTATCATTTTTTCTCGGTCGAAGCCCATGTTGATGGCTTGTCTCACCTTTTTATTTCCGATCACCGGATTGTTCTGCTTCGCCAATGAAAATCCCAAATACTCAGTATTCAGATAGGGAAAGGTAAACATATCGATAGAGGACTGAAATGCTTCCTTCAAACTTCCATCCTGATCAATGATCATATTTTTGTAGGCCGGATCAATGCCCGACATAAAATCCAAATTGCCTTGTCTGAATTGTTCAAACTCCGAAGCTCTGTCATTGATAAAGGAAATCTTCACTCCATCTAAATAGGGCAAAGATTTACCTTGTTCATCCTTCATAAAATAATCCGTATTCTTCTCCAAGAACATTGCTTTTTGTTCGTCCCAAAGTTTAAAAGCAAACGGACCTGAACCCACCGGATGTGTTCTAAAATCCTTACCATAATGATCTACTACTTCTTTTGGCACCACTGAAAAATAAGGCAAAGTAAGCACACTTAAGAAGGGCCGATACGGAATGGCCAAGTTAATAATCAATGTTGAATCGTTAAAGGCTACAAACGGATCTTGCTCCGTTACTTTCCCTCGCACCAACCAGGCACCTGTGGAGGCTACATTTTCATCCAGTAATCTGTTAAAACTGTAAACAAAGTCAGAAGCAATCACCTTTCTTCCTTTGCCTGCTTCAAATAATTCGTGATCATGAAACCGAACATCGCCTCTCAAATGAAATATGTATCTCTTACCATCATCCGATAACTCCCACGAGCGAGCAATGCAAGGCACTACTTCTAATTGTTCATTTACTTCTACCAAACCATCAAAAATCTGATGTGTAGCCCACATGGTTGCCTGATCTCTGGAAAATGCAGGATCTAAAGAAGATATGCCGGTAAACTGGTTGTACTTAAAAACCATTTTTGTGTCGGCAGTATCTTTATCTTGTTTACATCCCAAAAGCAAAGCCGTCAGTACTACAACTGTAAAAGCAATTCTCATTATTTTCATTTACTAATTCTAAGACCATAATATAAGTGACTGCACTCTATGCCATTAAAGTCGGCCACATTGGGTAAAACGCCCCACCTTTCAAAATTGAATTTTTCCAATAATCGAATACTGGCAACATTTTTATCCAACAAAATTGCAAATAGAGTTTTGAATTTAAGCGATTTCGATGCTTTAATTATGAACGCCATCAATTCACTGCCATAACCTTTGTTTTGAAAATCCTGATGGATGTAATAACTCACTTCCGCTGTGAAGCGCAGTGCTGCCCGTCCTTTTCTGTATGGACTAATGGATACCCATCCCACCACTTTCCGATTACTTTCCATAACATATACAGGAAATTGCTCATCTTGGTGTGCTTGAAACCACTCCAATCTTGCTGCTGAATCTACTATCTCGAGATCAGCGGTTTGAAATCCATTTTGAACGGCTTGATTGTAAATTTCATTAACAGCAGATAGATCAGCGTATGCCAGTTTTCGGATCATTCTCCTTAAAATTCTTGAAACAGTTCAATCTGCTGATGAATTAAACTAATGGTCTCCGGTACAGCTATATTGCCCGTGTCATCTACTACATTTTCAATGCCCGACATTGGGATTTTTAAGTGCAACACATTGATCCTGATATGATTCAAAATATTGGTAAAGTGTTCCATTCCTCTCAAATTACCGGCTCTACCGGCAGAAACACCCACGAGACAAGCCTTTTTATTGTGCCAGCATTTTTTAATATCACTCGCATCAATAAATGCCTTTAAAACCCCGGGGAAACTTCCATTGTATTCAGGATAAACGAAAACGAACTTAGAGGCCGGTTGCAAGAATTTTTCCTGGATGGCCAACATTGCCTCACTCCTGTTGCCATCATACATGTCGTTTTTGAGCAAATCCTGAGGCATATCTTCCAATGTAAAATAGTTATGTTCAATTCCTTTATCGGTTAATTGTTTGCTGTAAAATTTAGCTACTTTAGAACTATAGCTACCGGGTCTGTTGGTGCCGCAGAATATTGTTATCATCTATATTTAATTTGATTCAAAGATATAAATGCTTATTAGTGTTTAAAGTTCAATTGTTAAAAAATATCTGTCCTTATCCACAGCAATGTTCGTAAATACCTATTCCAATTTCATCATTTTCATTGTTTGACTTCTATCTTTGAAACCATCAACTATTACTGTTACCTATGATTTTAACCTATTACGGACATTCGTGTTTTTTATTAGAGACCAAAGGGGTGAAAATCCTATTTGATCCTTTTATCACTCCCAATGCGTTAGCGGATAAAATTGATGTTGATAGTATTGAGGCAGATTATATATTGATCACTCACGGTCATGAAGACCATATTGCTGATGCTGTAAAAATCGGAAAAAGAACCGGCGCATTAGTAATATCGAATTATGAAGTGGTGACATGGTTACAAAAACAAGGTTTGAAAAATTGCCATCCCATGAATCATGGTGGAACCAAAGAATTTGAATTTGGCAGATTAAAATATGTCAATGCCGTTCATTCAAGTTCATTACCGGATGGTTCGTATGGCGGGAATCCCGGTGGTTTTGTTTTGATCGGTGAAATCACTTTGTATCACGCCGGCGATACGGCATTAACCTATGATATGAAACTTTTAGGTGATTTTTTCAGTATTGATGTTGCCCTTCTGCCGATTGGTGACAATTTTACCATGGGTGTTGAAGATGCCATTATTGCATCAGACTTTATACAATGCAACAATATTATTGGAATGCATTACGACACTTTTGAAGTAATTAAAATTAACAAGGATGCAGCAACGTTTTTGTTTGACAATGCGATGAAAGCATTAACGTTATTGGATATTGGTGAATCTATTGAATTAGTGACAGATTAAGACTAAGAAAAGGAATATGGCAAAAATTATAAGTATTGCAAATCAAAAAGGCGGTGTAGGCAAAACAACTACTGCTGTAAATTTAGCTGCCAGCTTAGCAGTGCTCGAATATAAAGTACTCATTGTGGATGCTGATCCGCAAGCCAATGCCACCAGTGGCTGTGGCTTTGATCCCAAAAGCATTAAAACCAGTTTGTATGAATGTTTGGTGGATGGAGTGAAAGCGGCGGATATTATTATAGAAACGGAAACGCCTAATCTTCATATTTTACCGGCTCACTTGGATCTTGTTGGTGCAGAAATTGAATTGATCAATCATCCCAACAGGGAAAAGATAATGAAATGGGTTTTAGAGGAGCTTAGAGCCGACTATGACTTTATTTTAGTAGATTGTTCTCCTTCTTTAGGATTAATCACCGTAAATGCTTTAACCGGTTCCGACAGTGTTTTAGTTCCGGTACAATGCGAATATTTTGCCTTGGAAGGCTTAGGTAAACTTTTGAATACCATTAAGATTGTTCAGAATAGGTTGAATAAAGAATTAGAGATCGAAGGTATTTTGCTAACCATGTACGACAGAAGACTCAACTTATCCAATCAGGTGGTTCACGAAGTTAGAAGAAGATTTGCAGATAGCGTTTTCAATACTATCATTCATAGAAACACTACTTTAGGTGAATCTCAAAGTTTTAGAACACCCATTATATTACACGATGCCAGCAGCACAGGAGCTGTAAATTATTTAAACTTGGCAAGAGAAGTTCTTCAATTAAACGGTTTAACCCAAATTGATGAAAGCGATAAAATTTTAGATCTATCCAATGAGCAAGCGTAAAGATGCACTGGGAAAAGGGATAAGAGCTCTTCTCCAAAATATAGATGAGGATACGGAAACCACCAGGATAAATCAAAAAGAAGCAGATTCCATCATCAATACTGTTGCCAAGATCCATTTAGATCAAATTGAAGTTAATCCATTCCAGCCCAGAGTTGATTTCAATAGTGAGGCATTGGAGGAGTTATCTGAATCCATTAAAGTCCATGGCGTCATTCAACCGGTAACCGTAAGAAAAATTGGTCCGGGTAAATATCAGTTGATTGCCGGAGAACGCCGATTACGAGCTTCTAAAATGGCAGGATTAAAAGATATTCCGGCTTATGTAAGAAGCGTAAATGATCAGGAAGCACTGGAAATTGCTTTAATTGAGAACATTC
>JAGQYH010000103.1 GCA_020436175.1 Bacteroidota bacterium | reverse complement strand
TCAGAATAATCTCTTTAACATTAGGCATTGGAAGTTTGCCTTCTAACCAATCCAACGGAACTTTCGTTAGATCCGTATTCCAGATTTTTTCATTATAAGGCTTAAAATATAGGTGATATAAGGTTGGACCGAAGTTACCTTCTAAGAATTCTGCAAAATTGGAATATTCAACATCCTTATCCTGCACCATCAGATCGTCAATAATATTTGAAATTACGTCCGACGGAAGTTTGTATATATAGTTTTCCAAAGGATAGCCGAAATACATTTCATTCATGAATATTTTGGCATTTCTAGTTGCCTTTAAAAACTCCAGATCTCTGTCAAAATGTTGCCAAAACCAATCTAAAACCTTTTGATTTTTGCTGTTAAAAACATGGCCGCCAACCCGGTGAAATAAATTGCCTTCTTCACGTGTGCATTTGATCAGTCCGCCAATGGTTTTCGTTTTTTCAAACACCACCACCTGATGTTTGTCGTTTAACATATTGGCTACTGATAAACCGGAAATTCCACTACCTATTACACCAATTTTCATTCTGATTATTTATTAATTAGTTGCTACAATTACTTTATACGGTAGGCCTGTTTCCTGATAATCGCATTAGAAAATACTGAAACAATGTTTTATAGGCATTTTTTACAGATGAACTGGATACTCTGGGCGAAGGTGCTTGGTAATGAATGGGCACTTCAAAAATTCTTCTTTTTCTCAATAGGTATCTAATCTCCGTTTGATAGAAATGTCCTTTTGATTTAAGCGGGTATTGCAACAGCTTTCCTATTACATCTCTATGAAAACCTTGATAACCGGAGGTCATATCTCTTAGTTTGGTACCCAAAAGAATGTTCGCTAATGTTGTTCCGGTTTTAGATAAAGTTCTTCTTTTAAAAGGGCTGTCGCCCATACTTCCACCGTTGATGAATCTGCTACCAAAAGCACATTCGTTTCCTTCGTTCAATACTCTTAAAAACATGGGTAATGCACGCGGGTCGTGAGACATTCCGGCATCCATTTCAATGATCAATTCGTGATTGTTATCATAGGCCACTTGAAATCCTTTCCAGTAAGCATCTACGACAGATCGGTTTTCCGGTGCCCAAACTGCTTCAAAACGTGGATCTTCAGCTTGTAATGCCTGAGCATATTCTAAGGTCTTATCTTTTGAAACATTATCGATGATAAAATAAATCTTTCCTGTGCCTAATGCAGTCATTACATCAGCAAGCAAATCGGTAAAAGGATGGAAGTCCTCTTCTTCGTTTGCCATCGGAATTATTGCTGCCCAATCTTTATATAAATGCATTGGCTATATACGTTTTAAGTTTTGTAAAAATAGATGTTTACTTTTATTAATGGGGGCTAGCGATAATGTTTCATTTATTCTTAATACCATATAATACAATGTGTTAGCATGAAGAATTTTAGTTTTAATTCAGGCGTTGATAGGCATCTCCCAAGATTTTAGCCATTTCCTTAAATTGTTCCAGCACTTGATCTTTAAATTGATCATCAACAAGCATATCTATGTCGCTCAGTTTATTGATAGAATCACTTTCTCTGATTTTATATGTTTGTTCCATCATACCGGCCTCAAATTTTACCGCAAACTTCATATTTAACTGAAAGACGGTAATTTTTAAAACAGGGTGGGGTATGCTTCCTATAATTCTCATAAATATATAGTATTGAATAGATTGTAACTTAAATGTATATCAAATCGATAGAAATTGCAGCATAAATGTGAAATGTCGAAATAAAAAAGGGAGATACATAGCGGTACCTCCCTTTTAAAATTGTAAGTTTTTCTTTCTAACTTATTTCTTTACGGCTGCTTTAACTCTTTCGATGTTATTTTTGAATTCACCTTTAAAGAAATCAACTTCTTCTTTCAAATCAGCAACAATTTCTTTTGCATTGAAATGCTTAGAGAATTTTGTGCTTAACCTTTCTTTGTAACCCTTTAATGTAGTGGTTTGATGAGCATATTCACCTTTTAATTTTTCGGCAGCTGATTTATAGTTTTCTACAAATTTACCATATTGCTCTTCTGCTTTACCTTGAACACCAGTAACGTTTTCTTTTACTTCTGTTACAACAGCTTCTACTTTTTCTTTTACTTGATCTAAAACTTCCATTTTCTTGTTTTTTAGTTGATACAAATATAGATCAGCACTTTAAAGTCTACGTATTTATTGATTTATGAAAGATTGATTTTAGTTTAAACCTAATTTATATAGAAGTTTATGTCAGATTCACGAGTAGATTATGGAAAAGTTAGCGCTATCAATTTACCCTTTGAAATAGGCATTTTTTGAAAAGTTATCATTAATACCGTCATAACATTGACGGATGACCATTGTTAAAATAAGTTTGAACTTATATCAATTTTCGTAATAATAAGTATCTGACTTGAGAATCAATTACTTAGCTGCCAACTCCAATGGTGAATGAAATACTGCTATAAAAACCGACTGCATACTTCACTTTGGTTTTTAACTCTTGGAATTGCTCTAAATTCTGACCTACTTCAAATCCGTTTTCCAATCTTTTAATTGGTCCGGTAGCCATTCCGCCCGAAACGGCAATTCTATACTTATCTCCTAAAACAAGTGATCCGCCCAAAAGAAAGCTCGGAGATATGGTGCCACCGGTTATTGGAATACCTATACCAAAACTGCCGCCAAAATTGACTGCTTTACCGGTATAAGGGTAAAAGTTAACAAATGCAGCAACGTTTGGAATAAAGTTGGAACCTTCTGTTTCTACAATGGTAGAATCGCCTCTTGCATAATAATCTTTGGAAGCTCCAAAATAGGTTGGGAAAGCCACCCCAATACTCGGACTAATTTTCAAACCGCCACTAACATTTATTTTGAATGATTTGGTTCTAAGCGGTTTTGGATCGAATTTTTGTGTGGGCAAAGTATAGCCAAAATCATCTTCGTAGCTATCATCTTCTTCATCTTCTGTGTCAATATCTTCATCAGAGTTATCAATTGTGCCTGCTGGAGGGATGCTGTAAAAAACCAGATTGATATTGGTTCTATCGCCTTCAGCTAAGGCATTGGTAGTGTAGGTAAATGAGGAGTTGCTGATGGAAAAATACAATTGTTGCATTAATTGTAGCATTTGTTCTACTTCGTCTTTTGAAAAGGTAGATTCAAAATCTTCGATGGCTTCCACTAAACTTTCCGTTTCGTTGGTGAGTTCTTGATAAACTTTCAAATTTTCTGCACTGGCAAATCCAAAATTATCTTGCTGAGGTTGATTTTCATATTTTAAGATGTCTTTGGAGATTAATTTTACAGATGTAATTTGCTCGCGACTTTCTTTTAAAACGGCTTCTCTTTTTCTGTAGAAGCTGGATAGTTCCGGTTGATCGCCATTTTTTAAGGTAGAGCTTACAATTTGTCTGGCTTGCTCTTTCATTTCGTCCGGATATAATGTGGTATTTCTGCTTAAAATGTATAGTTGATTCAATCCGAATTCTATATCCTGAATGGTTTGCTCCAATTGAGCCAAGTCGTACACTTTTCTATTCAGGGTCATAAATTTATCCTGAACATTTTTCAATTGAGGATCATTCGCCACATCACTGGAGAAACCAAATTCAATTTCTGAAATATCTACACCTCGTTCATCGAACATATTGGTGAGTACGCCTTTGGAAGCAACATTAAAAATAGGAGAGAGCATGTTGAGCAAACCGAAAGGATTAGACGATTCGATCAAATTCTCGTTGGTCACTTCTGTTTCGGTAAACAATGCATTTTCATTGAAATTGATCACATTCACCTTCACATCGGTACCGGCTTTTACTACCGGTGATTTTACCACAACCGTGTCTCCGTGCTTGTTTATTTTAAGATATTGGCTGTTTTTGCCAATGTAATCATATTCAATAATCAGATCTTGCGCCTGTGTGGCGAAACCGAACAAAGTAATAATGGTGGCTAATAATAGGCGATTCATAATTTTAATTTTTGTGATTAAAGATTTACATCGTAAATGATGTATCCATCGACTTTATTCTGTTGGTTGATCTTAAATATAATGTTCTTATTGACATATACCCAGAAATTATGGTTGGCAGAAGAAACAATACTTACAGGTTCTCCATAAGCCGTTTCTACAGCTGAAACATCTTGTCCGTTAGTAATGCTTAAAGATGTTTTTTCCTTGCCATTGGCCGGATAAGTATAGAAGTAATAAGATTTATCCAAATTGCCACGATCCAATGTGCCAAAGATGAGTAGTTCACCTTCGTCATATTGGGTTGTGCCAATGATAGCCTTATTATCTTTTAGATTCCAGGTGTCAATAGCTTTATTATTGTATATGTAGTCTTGAGCAATGTCGTTTAACGTTTTATTCTTTACTTTCTCAATTTCTCGAAAATCGGGTCTTTTATATTTGTAACTCACTGAACCCGGAGCAGGTTGCCAGCTTCCTAATCCACTATCTCCGTTGGTTTGTGCAGTGGCAGGTTGTTCATTTTTATTGATTTTAGCCAATTGATACAAGGATTCAAAATTGGCGGCTTCAATATTATGTTTGGCAATGGTACTGTTTAATTTGAGGGCATCTTCCCAATATGATTCGGCATCTTCGGTTTCTTCATTCAACCAACTGATGAGCGCTAATAGATCGAGACTGTTTCTATATTCTATGGTTGTATTCATGTCTTTACTGATCTTTCTGCCTTTTTTTGCCTTTACCCAAGCTTCATCATAATCCTTTAACAAAATTTATTGCGCATTTAAATTGTTATTAGCTTTTAAATAGTTCTCATCAATCTTAATGGCTTCTTCGAAATAAGCTTTTGCTTGTGTCAACCATTCATTGATGATCTTTTCATTTTTCTCCCAGCCCAATTGGTCGTCTCCTTTGGTTCCGCTGCCTGTGGTACTATACAGTCTGCTGTTAAAATCAATTTCCATAGGTAAAGCATAAGGAAATTCTGCGGTACTAATGGCATTGATCGCTCTATTAACATAATTGACGCCTAAATTATTATACATTTCTGCAGTGGTGATCTTTTGGCCAATAATATGCTCATAGCAAAGAATGGCATTATCAGACAGATCATTATTTAATCCTTTTTGATTGATGGCGGAAAGATGGACATATAGTTGCCGGCTTCAAAAACAGGGATCAGTTTCTTTACATTTTCTTCGGCTATGCCGATTTGTTTTATTCTGAAATCTTTTGGGGGATAACCGGTCATTTCATCCGGTAATGAGAAGTTGGAATATACCTTTTCTATCACTTCTTCCGCCACTTTAAATGGGTCGTACCCTGAAATAAAGCTAAAAAAAAGACCGAACTCGTCGGCCTGTGTTTCATAATATCCAGTTTCATGTACTTGTTTAAAAGTCTCTGATATCTGGTCGCCCCATTCGGTGTTCCCGTAGGCATAACCAAAATCCCTACAGAAAAAATGGTCTTTAAAATAATGTCCCAATTCATGGGCTAACACTACGGAAAGGGCAGAAGCACTATCTGCGCCGAATGAACGGCACAGATCAATGAACTTCGTACTAACGTGGATACCAGTATTTTTATTGGTATATGCCACATCTCTATTGCTTTCAATAATATTTACTTTAGGATTGGATAAGTCTGTTTTTCCCAATGATCGCAGAATGTTATCCAATACATCTTTAGTGAAATTGTGATATGGATCTTCCATTGGTGCTCCCAAGCCTGATTTTGGAATGGCATTAAAGCCTCCTTGCTTCATTGGCACTTGTTTGTGGCTGGGAGTGATTTCCTCTCCATGATCTACTCTATTAAAAATAGTGCCGGCTTTGTTAGAATTTGTGGCGCCACTCTCATTGTCTGAGTTGGAAAATCCAAAGGTACTTTCATCGGATTGGAACGCACCGTTAGACCATTGGCCGGCTTGAATCGTGCCACCTACAAAGAACTTGGTGCCTTTTCCGTTTTGTTGATTGTTCGACCAATAACCAATGTATTCATTTCCGCTAGGCCATTTATAATAACCTAAGCCTTCTCTGTTACTCCAGCTCCACATACCATCATAGATGTCACCTTCAATATATTGGTATTTACCATGACCATGTCGGTAACTGCTCTTAAAGTTTCCTTCGTAGATATCGCCATCAGAGTAGATGAATTTTCCATATCCATTTTCGCAATCACCACTCACACAACCCGTACTCGGATTGATGATCTCTTCGAAGAAATCATAATCATCATCGTAGTATTCCTCTTCTTCCTCTTCATCATTATTAACCGGATTGATTACGACGTTGGTATTGGTTTCCCATTCCGGTTCAGTCGTGCCAACATAATTGTTGTCTTTCCAATAACCTGTAGTAATAGATCCACTGGTATATAATTGAACTCCTTTTCCGTGCTTCAAACCATCTTTCCAGCCACCGGCATAAGAACCGGTTGAAGTAGTGTAAATCCCTTCTCCATCAAAGAAGTTGTCTTTTAACTCTCCTTCGTAAACTTCACCTGTCGCCCACTTATATCTTCCGTAGCCATTGGCACAATCACCTAGTTGACATCCTGAGCTAGGATAATATTTGTAACCTAAGTCCATATAAAAAGCAGTATGTCCGAATAGGTCAGCATCATCATACTTTACCCAAAAGAAACCTTTGTTACCCCAATCGGTACCCCAGCTGTTCATCACTTCGAATGCACCTCCATACTTATTATCATCGTATCCGACAATAACCATGGCATGACCCGGCTGTTTATTATAAGTATCTTTTTCTTCCTGTGTAGGTGTCCAAAGTTCTTTTCCGCTGGTCAAATAATCAAATGAAGGTGGAACATAAGCGCCCCAAAGAACAGGGTGGCCTTGTGCTACAGCCTTTTTAATATTTTCAATTCTTGTAGATTCCAGTCCTAATGCTTTTGAGAACTCACTTTGATCCCAGTCGAACAAACGATAGTAATTTTTAATTTTGAAGGTTCCGGCATTTTCCAGTGAGAAGTCTTCATAATCTGAATAGCAAGAATACTCCGGTAGATAATAGCGCTTTGCTCCTTTAGTATATAATATCTCTAAAGCATCTTCAAACAATCCACCGCTTTGGCAGAAGAAATCGAATTCACTTTTAAATTGGTTATATATATAATAAGGGCAAAAAGCAGTGAAAGTAATCTGTTGCCGATCGGTGATGTTCATTTGTTTGGCATACTCAATAGATAGTGCACCATAACTGCTCGACCAACCTACGCATGTACCATAATCGCCTTGATTACCGGGATACGGTGCATACTTTTTGTGGGAAACAGCTGATGGTAAACTTTCATCTGTATAACCTAATGTCTGATCATCTGCCTTTGGCACATTCTCATAAGATTCTTTGCTGAAAACTAGTCCTTTCCTTTGAGCGAAACCTTGTTCCGCCAGGACAAAAATGGATAAACTTAATAGTAGTAGAATACGTTTCATAAATTTGGCATTATTATGGTTAAATTTAAAAAAGTAATTCGATTTTTGCTTGAATGCGATTTACACATTAGCAAAAATCAATAATTATACCAATTATGAGGACTTTAATTTTTTTACTTTTCTTAACATTTGTAGGTGAATTAAAAGCTCAGCAATTAGAACTGGTTGTGCAAGCCGGGCACAGCAATATGATAAACAGTTGCGCCTTCAGCAGTAATAATCAATGGTTGGCCACCGGAGGCATTGATAAAACCATTAAGATCTGGGATGTAAGTACCGGTAAACTGGTGAGTAACTTGCAAAACTTAGATGATTTAACCTCGATTGAATTTATTTACAATTATCCAAGCCTGCTTACAGGGAATTATAAAATTGAATCACCTCCATTGAAAATGTGGAATGTGTTGACCGGCGATTATGATGAGTTCGATTTTAATAATAGTGTTACCGATATTGATTTCAGTCCACAAGGAAAATTCTTGGCTGTAAGTAGCACCAGTGGTTATATTTCTTTATGGGATTATGCTCAACAAATTGGTATCAGAAATTATATGGTTAAAGACGGAAAAACGATCAAGTCTGTAGATTTCTCGCCCGACGAAAGTTTAATTGCCGGTGCTACCTCTGAATATGGAGAATCTAATCATGTGCATATTTGGAAGACATCCTCTGACGAGCCATCCGTTAATTTTGCTTTTACAAGTAACCTCAAGAGCGTTCAATTTATCAACAATAAAGAGATCTTAGTCGAAGAAAGTACTTGGGATGATCTCAACAAAATTT
>JAGQYH010000102.1 GCA_020436175.1 Bacteroidota bacterium | reverse complement strand
AAAACATCCTTTTCAAAGAGGCAAATATGAAGGAAAATATTCGGATGACTTAAAAAGCGCCAAATACAGCGGATACATTCAATATGAAAAAGCATTGGAGATTAGTGATCAAATTAAACCAACTGCCAATGATGTAGGCGACCAATTAGATGCCGGGATCATTTATGTAGATTTTAGTGACATTAATATCGATAATAAATATGTTGATGGATTGAATGATTGTGTCACTAGTCCGGCTTGTATGGGTGTATCTATGTTAGAAGGCTCCAAATATGATGGTCCGGGCATGCACCCTTTTGTCGGTTTTTTTGCAAGAGGACTCTCCAAGCTATATCGTTTCAATCAACGGATGTTCGTTCGAGACCAAGTCAAGAAAGAAGCTTATCTGAGAAAGTTCAAAGCCCAAGGTGTGAAAGACATCGCCTTAGAAAGCGTTACTCACCGAATTTTTATGGCCAAACATGCGCGAAGATTTTTGATTCCCGGCTGGATCGATGAAACCATTGGCAATATCAAATATTTTGATGTGCAAGGCGCTTACTTGTTAAAACCATGGACGCCTCAGATCCTACCGCTTCAAATCATTAGATTAGGCAGTATTGCCATCTGCGGTTTCCCGTTTGAAATTACGACGATAGCCGGTAAGCGCTTACAAAAAACATTAGAGGATGCATTGATCGGTAAGAATGGATTTGAGCATGTTATCCTTTGTCCATATTCCAATGCTTATTCAGGCTATATTACCACTACTGAAGAATATCAAGAACAAATGTATGAAGCCGGACACTGCGTTTTCGGACAATGGTCATTAAATGCTTTACAACAAACCTTTCATTCGTTAGCCGGCCAAATGTTGTTGCCAATTGAGGAGCGAAAATTGAGTCATGATATTTTACCGCCTGATTTTACGGAAGAAGAAATAGAAAAGATCAAACACTTTGAAAGTGCTACCGCCAGAAAGGAGAAAAAGAAGACAGAAAAGAAAATGAGACGATTGGAAAAACATGCGCTTAAAATGAATAAGCGCGTTAAATCGCCTAAAATTTAAATCCGTTTTAGAATAGTGCATAAGTGTACATTTCATCATTCAACGGTTATCATTACCTTCGTCCTTTATCAATCAGCATAAAAAACAAAGTCTTGAAAAAAATAGTTAAGTTTTTCCTTAACCTTATTCCACGCCCGGTATTAATTGCCCTATCTCCGGTGATCAGCGGTGTTTTTTCGCTACTACTTGCCGGCAATAAAGTACAATGCTATGTTTGTGAAAAATCGTTCAGAAAGTTTCTTCCCTATGGTTATGGTACCCCAAGAGAAAATGTCTTATGTCCGAATTGCTTATCGCTGGAGCGGCACAGATTGATATGGTATTATATTAACAACTATACTGACTTCCTTCAATCCAACTATAAAGTATTGCATATTGCTCCGGAACAATGTTTTTACAAGAAATTTAAAGCATTGAAAAATATTGATTATGTGACTGCTGATCTGGAGTCTCCGCTGGCGGAAGTAAAAATGGATATTCAAAGCATGCCTTTTGATGACAATGTTTTTGATGTAGTACTTTGTAACCATGTTTTGGAACACATTCCCGATGATAAAAAAGCCATGCATGAAATCTTAAGGGTGATGAAGCCCGGCGCGTGGGCTGTATTACAAGTACCCATGAAATCAGGGGCAGCAACCACTTTCGAAGATGCATCCATTACCGATCCGAAAGAAAGAGCTATCCACTTCGGGCAGTATGATCATATAAGATTATATGGAGCTGATTATGGTGATGTTTTAAGAAAAGAGGGGTTTATTGTGGAAGAATTAGATATTCCAAAAGCCATAGGGCCGGAATTAACCGAAACATACCGTTTAGCCCCGAATGAAATATTATACATTGGTAAAAAACCTGTTCATGCATAAAATGCCTTTAATATTTAATCGATCTGTTGTCGTTGCTTCAGTTCTTTTGATATTTTTGGTAGCAATGAATAGTTGTCGCCAAAAATCATCGGCATCTAATGATTCGATAAACATTGCTTCCACTAAAATTTATACAAGCGAAGCTTTGGGGTGGCAGATTGAAATTCCTGATTCCTTTCAAATCATCTCACAAGATAAAATGGAAGCTTACGATCGTCAAGGTCAAGCGATTGTCGGTCAAACGGAAGAAGATTATATAGAATATGACGGATTGAAATATCTCATTAGTTTTGGAAAAGATGACTTCAATATTTTTGCAGCAACAGCCGAACCTTTTGAATTGATGTATGATGGTGAATACGAAGACAATAACCGATTATTAAACGAATTGATCTATCAAACTTTTGTCAACCAAGGCTTGACCGTCGATACCGTCTCCGGTTCAATTATGATAGACCAGCTAGAATTCATGACCTTTAAAACAAACATCTATTCTCCGGATGGAGATATTATCATTACACAGGAATTGTTTAATAGATATATTAATGGTTACGATTTCTCTGTTAATCTTACTTACAACAATGATGCTGATAAGACTGTCATTTTAGATGCATGGGAGGCTTCTACTTTTGAGAATTAATCTGATTTTTTTGAAAATAACATTTTCACTTTAGAAGGCTGAAACTATGTTTAAAATATCGCAAGCGTCAGCTTGTGATGAGAATAAATCAAGTGTCCACTTGAAAAATTGTTCAGCCATTATTATGGAATTTCTAACTGATTTGACTCCTATATCAGTGAGCAGAAACTATAAAATCAGAGACCAAGGCTTTCCTCACTTTGTGACATTCACCACTGTTAATTGGATTGACATTTTTACTCGAAATTGTTACAAAGAATGTTTGATAGAAAGTTTGAAATATTGCCAAGCAAATAAAGGTTTAATCCTATATGGTTATTGCTTTATGACGAATCACATACATCTTATTATTGGCACTAAAAAGGATCCAATGCAAGGGATAATAAGAGATTTCAAAGCTTTTACTTCCAGACAAATAAAACTTTCAATTAAAGAAAATGCAAGTGAAAGTCGTAAAAATTGGCTTTTATGGATGTTTACAAATGCAGGTATCAGGAATAGCAACAACAGAGATTGGCAATTTTGGCAACAATCCAGTCATCCAATTGAATTATCAAGTAATTTCCTGCAAGATCAAAAGTTAGAGTACATTCATCAAAATCCTGTAAAAGCCGGATTTGTTGACAAATCAGAAGATTGGATTTGGAGTAGTGCAAGGAATTACATGGGCGAACAAGGATTAATTGAGGTCGAATACTTAAGCTAAATAAGATATCTTTTGTTGAGCAAGTGGACACTTGTATTATTTAAAGTACAAGCGGATGCTTGCACTAGGTGCATCAAACTATCGCAAGCGTCAGCTTGTGACGAGATTAAATCAAGCGTCCGCTTGAACAACAATTAGTTTCTCGATCGATGCACCTCATACAAAACCAATGCAGTAGCTACCGACACGTTATAGCTTTCTAAAAGTGTATTCATCGGTATTTTACAAACCTTATCGGCTTGTTGTAAAATGGATTTACTGACACCACTTCCCTCATCGCCCATCACCACAGCAATCGGACCTTTAAAATCGGTTTCTCCGATCATACTTTTGCCTTGAGCGGCCAAACAAGCAATTGAAATCCCGTAATTTTTTAAATACTCAATGGTTTGATTCAGATCGCGTTGCCGGCAGATCTTGAGATGATGGATGGCACCGGCACTTGACTTAATAGCCGTTTCATTTACCGGTGCTGATTTAGTCATCCCAATCACTACAGCATCAACATCCAGTCCGAGCGCTGTCCTGCATATCGCACCAAAATTACCCACATCAGTTACACCATCTAAAACCAATATCAAAGGATCTCTGCCTTCGTTGTAGCAATGATCTACTATATCTTCTAACAAATAATACTTTATTTCTGACAGAACAGCGATGACGCCTTGATGACGTAGATTGGTGAATTTGATCAATTTTTCTTTCGGAACATAACTGATTGGCACCCCAGCAGTTGAGGCCATTTGTTGAATTTCACTGATGGAGCTGCCCGTGCTGCCCCGTTGCATATAGATTTTTTCAATTGCCGTACCGGAAGACAAAGCCTCTACAACAGGTTGCCTTCCAATACACATTTGATTTTTTCTAAGCACGTTCTTCTTCTTTTAGACTGCTATTCACCTCCGATCTCAGTAGGCTGTAACACTTCCGGTTCTTTTGCTTTTACTAAAGTCGGGAATCTGTCTGACAATTTAGAGTGGAATGCATCATCCTTATAAGTTGTAGCAATATCTGCCAATCGTTGAATATCATAGATCGCTTTCTCTCTTTGTCGATAATCTTTAGCTTGAAGATCGCCTTGAAATTGAGCCGCAAATGAATTATCTAAATTATAAAAACGCCAGCTGTCCGCTAACTCATCCAGCATGACATCGATAATACTTTGTGCCAATTCAGGTCGGCCATTCTTATAATACAATTCGATCCATTCTACTGTGGTTTGGTTATAACTGTACAAACTACCACTGAATGAGGCATTGTAAGGTGAATAGTACTTGGCATTCATATCAGGAAACTTTTCCTTCATTCTTTCTAATACATTGATCGCCTTTTCTGACTTGCCGGCATCTGTTAAACTTCTGGCTAGGCTGATATGCAAGTTTCTCAACCCATGCATTAATCTATCCGTATTCTCATCAATAAAATGCTCTTTTTCGTCTAATCCTCCATATTGATATTTCTCCATCAAACGATCGTAAGTAGCATCTTCGTTCATGGCCATCAAGCTCGTGCCGGGACGGTTATTCTTGAATTCAACCGGCACCAATCGGTGCATCATACCTTCCTGTATCAAATATTTAGATAGACCGGCAAAACTACTTGGGCTTACGGTATTGGCAAAACAGATCGGTCTTGACCAATCTTCTGCAGCAATAACGGCTAACACTGCCAGATCATTCTTAATGACATACTTTGAACTACCTCCAACAAATGGGATCTGCCAGGTGATCTCATCCACAATTTGATCTTTATACTCATCCGGAACAACGTTATTGGCTAAAACTTCCGCTCTATCAACGGTTATTTTCACTTTGTTGGTTGGAAAGTAGTTGGCTTTTCTTCTGTTAAAATCGATTTGTTTAGAATCATCCAAAACAAATTCCATTACCCTATCTAACTCTAAATATTCATCATTGGCAATTCGCTGAGAATAAAACACTTGATTATTCTTATCTCCCAAATACGCTTCTTCATCAAAATCTTTATGAAATGGAACAGGTCCGTTCTCATTGGCTGCTCTTTGAAGAAAGTCAATATACCAATCCACCCCAATCAAACTCAAATTCGCTACTCTAACATCCGGTCGAACACCTTCTACCTCTTGTGCATACCACAGCGGATAAGTATCGTTATCTCCTTGCGTAAACAAAATGGCATTGGGCGGACAACTCTCTAAGAAATTGATGGCAAAGTCACGTGCCATTCTTCTATCGTGTCTGTTGTGATCATCCCAATTGTTGGCGGCCATAATGGTGGGCACGGCGATCAATCCAATAATAGATGCGGTGATGGCACTAGCCGTACCGGGAATGTATTTTTTTAGCAACTCATAAAGTGCCAATACGCCCATTCCGATAAAAATACAATAGGTATAAAAGGAGCCGACCAATGTATAATCTCGCTCTCTTGGTTCTCTCGGTGGAGAGTTAAAATAAACGATCAGCATCACTCCTGTTAAAATGAAAAGGAACAAGAAAATGAATCCCCATCGTTCATTCTTAAAGAACAAGAAGAAAAAACCTATCAAACCGAACAAGAAAGGCAACATATAAAATGTATTTCTCGACTTATGATGTTTGATAACATCCGGTAAGCCTTCCTGACTTCCCAATCTGGCATCATCTACAAACCGAATACCGCTTAACCAATTGCCATTATAAACTTTATTGGTTACGGTGCCTTGATAATCATCCTGTCTTCCGGAAAAATTCCACATGAAGTATCGTCCCCACATATAACCTATCTGATATTTGAAGAAATAGGCAAAATTGTCGGCCTGAGTAGGTTTGTTCCAATCTCTACCAACCCACATTTTGTACATTTCAACATGTCCGGGCCCACTGGAATACAAACGAGGAAAAAATACCTTGTCAGAATCTCTGTAAATGTATTCTACCTTTTTGCCTTTTTCCAAATACTTTCCGGTTTTTTGATCCGGATAATACCTAGTTCCGGTTTCTTTAATATCATAGGGTTGTGCATCGTACTGTGGACCATAGATCAAAGGACGATCGCCATATTGCTCCCTGTTCAGGTAAGACATCAAACTAAAGGCATCCTTTGGCGCGTTCATATTGATGGGCGTGTTAGCTGCAGATCGAATGGGGATCATTATGTAGGTAGAAAACCCGAGCATTACGAACAAAAATGCCAGACCAAAAAGCTCCAAATTCTTTCGGAAGCGCATGGTCATAATATTCTTCGGACTGTTAAAATCGACTACGCCTTCTAACATTGAGTTGGAAGAAACATTCACCGAATTACCTATAAAATATAATGCTCCGGCAGCTACTACACCGATGATCAAACCTAAAATCACTGTTGGTGCTACCATCATGGCAAATAAAACAATGGCTAAACTGGCTAAGATTGGGCTGGCTTTGGTTCGCTGAGAAAGTAGGAGAACGGTGGATATAAAACCGAAAACGATCAAATAATAAATGAGAATACCCATATTGAAAGGCAAGCCCCAACTGTTCACCATCATTAATTCATTGGCAGCGGCTCTGGACGTCATGATACCGATCACACCGGATTGAACCAGGCCTAAAACGATAAAGCCTAAACCTAGTGCAATGACTGCGCCGAGAGCATTGGCTTTGTATTTTTTGAAGTAATAAATGAGTACGGTTACGGGGATCACTAATAAACTCAATAAGTGAACACCAATGGATAATCCGATCATAAAAGCGATGAAGATCAGCCAGCGGTTGCCGCCGGGTTTATCCGCATTGGCTTCCCATTTCATCACGCCCCAAAGAACAATAGCAATAAAGAAGGTAGATAAAGCATATACTTCGCCTTCTACCGCTGAAAACCACATAGTATCCGAAAAAGTACAGGCCAATGCTCCCACCAATCCTGCTCCGATGATAGCGATCATTGAACCATTGTTCGGTTCTTCATTATTTTTGGTCATGATTTTTTTAGCCAAAGCCGTAATGATCCAGAAGATAAACAGAATAGCAAAGGCTGTAGAAATTGCAGAAAAATAGTTCATCATCACCGGCACTTTTGCTTCCGAACCGGCAAACAATGTAAATATCCTTCCTATCAATAGAAAAAGTGGCGCTCCCGGCGGGTGAACCACTTGTAATTTGTACGCTGCAGATATAAACTCACCGCAATCCCAAAGACTGGTAGAACTTTCTGCGGTGGAAATATAAGTAAAGGCAGCTATTGCAAAAACCAACCAGCCTGCCGCATTATTCACTAATTTATAATTCATACAAATGCTTTTCTTAAATTCAGATATTTGAAACCAGCTACTATTTAATCATAACTAGCTGGTTTACAATCAATAGCAACTCCATAAAAGTGGGTTGATGATTGATTGGATGTAATTTCAACCAAAATTAAAAAAATTAACCACGACCGACGTATCAGTTATCTACTTCATGTTTATTTTAATATCTTTTAATATTCCTTTGCTTCCTATATTTTACATGCTGATTATTTGTAATTATCTTTGATAAAACAAAAAAAACTCCATGATCCATACTACAGAAATTACTTCTGCAGCCATTGCTTCAGATAAACCTATTCACGAACGTCTGCTTTTTTTTTATTTTTAAGCCGCCAAATATGTAAATGGTGATTTATTGGATATTGGATGTGGAGAAGGCAGAGGTTTACATTACTTAAGAGATAAGGTAAATTCTTACACCGGAATTGATAAGAATCCGATCGTTTTGGAAGGTTTAAGAAAGCAATATCCCGATGACCGGTTTCTACAAATGAATATTCCGCCTTTTGCCGGATTGGAGGACAACACCTTTGATACGGCAGTTTCCTTTCAAGTAGTGGAACACATCGATAATGACGTTAAGTATGTTGAGGAAATCCACAGAGTATTAAAGCCCGATGGAATGGCCATCTTAAGTACGCCCAATATTAAAATGTCTTTGACCAGAAATCCATGGCATGTAAGAGAATATACTTATCAGGAATTTGAAAAATTACTATCC
>JAGQYH010000101.1 GCA_020436175.1 Bacteroidota bacterium | reverse complement strand
GCAATCTTTTGAAATCTCTGCCAACTTTGAACAGATTGCTTCGGTCGAATGAATTAATTTTCTTTGAAAATTAATATTTCTTCCTCGCAAATTCGCACCATTTTTTGTTTTGCTTTTATGGAATTTACTCAAAAAGCAACTCATAGTTTATATGGGATATGGTGGTTGGACATACATTTTAACGAATAAGAACCATACCACTTTATATGTGGGTGCAACGGCAGATATTTTAAATCGTATGTATCAGCATAAAACGAAATTTTACCCAAATAGTTTTTCAGCAAGGTACAATTTAAACAAGTTGGTATATCTTGAAACTTTCACTCGTATCGAAGAAGCATTTGAAAGAGAGCGCTTGTTAAAAGCAGGTAATCGTAAAAGAAAAATTGCTTTGATTGAAAAAATGAATCCTGGTTGGATTGATTTATACCCTCAATTATTATTAGAATAAAACACAACTACCGAGTTTGCGAGAGAGAAATCGAAATTAATGCAATTAATTTTTAAGTTCCACTGAAGCAACTCGCACCATTTTTTAAGGCTCAAATTCCTTTATACATCATCTCATCAAATGGAATGACTGTAGAATAGCCTTTTGCTTTAAAATAGTCTTCCATGTAATTGACTTCTTTTGAAACGGCCATTACAAAATCTCCTCCCCAGGCACCAAGGGATTTTACGGAGCCATTAAAATCGTGGAAATAGAGATCTTTAACTTTGGGAAGTTGTAAGTTTTCTGAAACAAGATTTTCGTGTTGTTCTATTAATGCTATAAATTGATCGATTGACTCAACTGTAGCCATCGCCTCAGCAATTTCTGTAATAGCAGTAATCACCACATTTTTATTTTCAAGTGGTAGACTATTATAATGGGCTATACCTTCTCTTGAATTTTGTTTCTTTCCTAAATGAACAAAGCAGATTTGATCTTTAAACGGCCATTTTAAAGAAACTGAAGTAACATCAATATCCGGGATGTTGCGTTGAAAGAAAATAGGATCGTCAGAAGTGGCACAAGCCAGATCATAACCTGAGCCGCCAAAACTTTCTTCCAACAGTTCAAATGGGTCTATCTCAAACCATTCCGCCAAAGAAGCTACCAAGGTGGAGCTGCTCCCCAATCCCCAGTTATTGGGGAACTCTAAATAAGTATGAATTTCAAGCCCGGATTCGAAACTTAAGCCCGAAATAGTTAAGGCAGCATTCAACAATTGAAGCAGATTATCGCCGATTTTTTTATCTGAAACTGTTAGAATAGAAATTTCTTCTTCCAAATTAAAAGCAGCTTCAAACCAAACTTTGTTTTCATGGTCAAAACTTTTCCAAAGGAGCCAATCGTTCTGTTGTGAAAAATTACTGGGAGATTCTTCGCTTCGCTCTGAATGACCATCTGAGGTGTTGTCATAATGATGGTAAACTTTAAAATACTGTCCGAATTGGGTTGGAATAGCCAATGCTTTTGTGCCATCTAACACAAAATATTCACCCGACAAGAGCAATTTGCCATGTGCATAATGTTCGAAGATGACTTCGCCCATCAGATTAATGCACTTTTTTGTCGTTGCGTAAAGTTGTCAATAGAAACTTGGCGGCAGCGAAAGAAACAATATTGGTTTTGAAATATTCAATAGCGGCTTTCTTTTCGTCTTCAGTAGCGCCCAATTGTTTCAAAATATTCAATAAATGCATTTTCATATGCCCTTTCTGAATACCAACGGTGACCATAGATTTGATCGCCGCAAAATTTTGCGCCAAACCTGCTACGGCTACTATTTGCATCAATTCGTTTGAATTTGGATTACCCAACATTTCAAATGAACGTTTTACCATGGGATGTAAATTGGTTAAGCCGCCAACGGTTCCCAACGCCATGGGCAAGTCAATCCAAAACCTGAAAATTCCATTTTCAATAGAACAATGTGTCAAGCTGGAATAACGTCCATTCCTTGAAGCGTAGGTATGACCACAAGCTTCTACTGCTCTAAAATCGTTTCCGGTGGCCAAAATCAACGCATCCACGCCATTATAAATACCCTTATTGTGAGTGGTTGCCCTGTGTGGATCCACTTCAGCGATTCGGACGGATGCTCTTACTTTTTCAGCAAATTCTTCAGGAGGCATACCATTTACAGTACCTAAATCTTCTACTTTACATTCAACCGTGGCTCTTGCCAAACAATCCGGCGTGTAATTGGATACGATACAAAGAATAACATCCGGAATGTTGCTGAATGACGGGTTTTTGGAGATAATCTCTTTCAACAAACTACCATATTCTTCCAAAACGGTATTGATGTAATTGGCACCCATGGCATCACAAGTTTCAAATCCGACTTTCAATTGATAATAATCGGGTTCAAAAGCAGTCATATCAATCAATTCAATATCCACTACGCCGCCACCTCTGGCTTCCATACTGGCAGATAAATAGGCCGCCCCTTCCAACAACTGAGGTTTTAATTCCGAAAAATAATCAAGGAAATGTGCCTTATCTCCTTTGTATTTAAAATGAACCTGTCCCACTTTTACGGTAGATAAGATCTCTGTTTTAAAGCCGCCTTTGTCTAACCAAAATTTTGCCGAATTACAAGCCGCGGCCACTACAGAGCTTTCTTCAATAACCATTGGCAAGCAATAATTCTTTCCATTGATCTTAAAGTTAGGGGCCACACCGAAAGGCATATAGAAATTAGTGAGGGTATTTTCACTGAATTCATCCATATTGTCCTGGATCTTTTGATCAGGGTGCCAGAAGTTTTCAAATTCTTCTACAACGGATTGATCATCATTAAAGTAGTGTTTCACCACCCATTTGATCTTTTCTTCCTTGGTTAATTTTGAAAATCCACTGATAACCGGCATAGCTTTTTTATTTTCTGATTCTAAGATACGACTTTGCTAACGCCAAGCCCTTTATCTGATAATTAAGAAATTGCTGTAATTCTTCATATGAAGATTGAGCATACTTCAATAATGTAGAGGCTTGTCCATAAACAGCGGTTGCATTCATTTGGTTGATGAGGTAGTGTCCATCTAAAAAATGCTTTACTCCGCCGGAGATGATAAAAGTTTTACATCGGATGCTTTCTGATGGCTGTTCTTCAAGGATTTCATTGACCATTTCTACCATATCCTCTGCTGAATGGCCGATTTTAGTAAGCTCGCTATAATGCAAATTGGCATTTACGTCATTCCTGAACAACTCTAATTTTGAAAAATTTGTGCCTCCGTGTGCGGCGAATTCTATGGCGGTTATTGGCATTTTCATCAATGCACTTAAGCTGGCTTTGCCCATTCCTTGTCCCACTTCTTTTACAATGATCTTTACTTCCGGCAATAGCTCGATCATCTTTTGTATCGTCTCTATCGGAGGAAATTGGATCTTATCTCCTTCGGGCTGTAACCATTCTTGCAAAGGATTAACATGGATGAACAAGCCGTCAGCATGAAGTTTGTCGATTAATAGACCAACTTTTTCCGTTTGTTTTTGCCGAATCAATTCTTCCACTTGCGCAATGCCTAGGTTAGCATAAAAAGGCAGTTCATCGCCAATGATCGATCGTACATCAAAGTCGGGTAAATATTCATCGCTTTCCAACAATGATCTACAAGAGCCTAAGCCCATTCCCATTCCAAATTCATTACAAGCTCTGGCTAAATTAGTGTTGATGATTCGAGCCTTTTCCGTGCCGCCGGTCATACTGCTCACCCAAATGGGCGCTTGTAATTGTTTACCTAAAAATGTTAGTGGAGGCAATGTGGTTGGGTGTCCGGAAAGCATGGGTTCATAATAGAATCTTTTGTCTAATTCCATTTGATGAACTTGCGATTGAAATGCCAATTCAATATGGTCTTTTTTTCGCTTTTCTGCTGTGGGATCGCTTACATTCATAAACTCTGTTAAATAAAGATATTGCAAAAAAAACTGAAAAGATCAGTTTTTGTTCAAATGTCGGCTAGAATTTATAACCGTTTAACATGAAACCATCGTAAAGTTAAAATGCTTCGGGGATAAGATTTAATATTTTTGAGCTACGTTAAAACTATGAGAACTATACTTTTTGTCTTGATTTTTGCTTCATTTTCAGAAATAAAAGCCGCTGAAATTGATGATATTGCCCAAGTTGACTCTTTATTGGCGCTGAATATCAGTCAGATCAGCCAAGATTTTTACCATTCCAAACAGGTTTTTGAGCAGGCAGCTGAAGTCACACAAAGCTTGAATGACGAATTAAGAACTGCCGAATTGTTCAATATACTCGGCATTATTCACCACATGCTGGATAAACCCGAACAGGCTGTTCAATATTTCAACCGATCTATTCTGTTGTTTGAAAAGAATCAGAATGCTATCGGTGCCGGGAACAGCTATACGGAAATGGGGAATTCAATGCGGAGAAGAGATATCGGCAGGGCTAAATCGTTTATGGAAAAAGGCATCAATATTCTGGAAAAGAATGATGCTACACAATCCCTTCAATCGGCTTATGACAATTATGGCGTGATCTTACATGATTTGAACCAACCGGATAGTGCCTTAATCTATTACAACAAGGCTTTACATTTAAAAAGGCTAAAAAGAGACACCATTGGTATTCCTTACAGTCTTCAGAAAATTGCTATGGTTAATGCTTCGGAAGGTGAGTTCGAAACAGCTTTGAGCAAATTAGATACGGCATTGGAGATATCTGAGAACATTAAAGACAGCCTGTTGATTTGCGAAACCTATACCTATTTCGGTGATGTTTATTCGGCGGATAAAGACTATAAAAAAGCAGTGGAATATTATGAATCCGCATTATCTATTGCCAAGCGAAATAAGTACAATTATCTCATCAATTACATTTATCACGAGTTGCCGGACATGTACCATGCTTTGGGAGAAAAAGACAAAGCTTTTGACATGATCAAGGAAGGGAATGAGTTAAAAGACAGTGTATTAAATACAGAGCGTGTGCGCTCCATTGCAGAACTGGAAATGTTTTATGAAGCCACTCAGAAAGAGCAGCAAATAAAATTATTGGAGCAAGAAGTGCAGATCAACGAGCTGAGTCTACAACAGAACAGAAGAATCATTTACGGCATCATTATATTCGGATTTTTGGTGCTGGCATTAATTGTCTCTTATATCAATCGGCAAAAATTGAAGCACAAAGCGGTGCTTTTACAGCAAAGCGAAAATTTACAGAAAGAGCGATTAAGATCAGTAATTATCGGGGAAGAACAGGAAAGAGAAAGATTAGCCAGAGAGCTCCACGACGGATTAGGGCAATTGTTATCGGCCACCAAAATGCATGTGAGCGCATTGGAAGAAGATGTGAAGCACGAGTTGAAAACCCAATTGCAAAATTCAATAAAATTAGTTGATCAAGCCTGTACGGAAGTGCGACAGATCTCTCACGCTTTATTGCCAAAAAGGCTGAATGAAGGCGAGTTGGATGTGGCTTTAATGGAGCTGAAAGAAACCATTCAGTCCGGTAAAAAATTTCAGTTTAACTTAAAGACCCATGGGGATTTTTCCGGGATCAAAGGCCAAGAAGCTGTTGCAGTGTACCGAATTATTCAAGAATTGGTCAACAATACCATTAAACATTCCAATGCCGGCATTATTCAATTATCCATGAATGTTTATTCGGAAGGCTATTCCATCAGCTATTCTGATAACGGCAAAGACTTTGATTTAAAAAGTTTAGAAAAACAAAATGGCATCGGTTGGGAGAATATTTACTCCCGATTAGATCTGATCAATGGACAAATTGAAATTTCAGATAACAATGGTTCTTTTTCAGCCGTCATTAAAACAAAAAAAGAAGCCGCTATGTAATCATCATAGCGGCTTCTTGACACCACAATTATATAAAAATCTTAGCGTATAGTCCGCTTATTGAATATTTACGCCGGTTTCAGATCCAACAGATTCGTTGGTTAAATAGATGTTTTCTCCGCTTATCACTTCTTTCTTTTGCTTGTAGGCAGCTACTTGAATAATTCCAAATTCAGTAGTACCCACACCACTCATGTCGCTACTTGAAAAAGTTACGGAAGTTGCGTTACCGGCTACAGTTTTAGTAGCATTGCTGCTGCCACCAAATATAGAAACGATTAGTGAGTCAGCGCCGGTTACGGCATTCCATGTGAAGTTGTAATCGCTGGCTGTATTAATGGTAGTTGCACTGGTAATCACCGGTTTGGAAGGGAAGCCGGTATAAGTTTCCGTAATGGCCGGTACAGTGCCTTGTCCGCTCACACTCCAAGAAGCCTCATTACCTAAAGTGATTCCTGTTGCCGCAGATGGACTTCCGAAATCAGGAATGTAAACGTATGAATTATTGTCGTTTTGGGTTAAACCTTCAGTATTGCAAGTTACTGTTCCCGCAGGAAGAAAATTGCTTCCGTCAATAAATGCAGCAACGGCTGTTCCAAATTCTACATCAGTAGTGAAACCGCCCGCAGTAACGGATGTGAAAGTTTTGATGGCTACTAATATGCCAAATGCATCATCAGGTGTTGGGTAAACAGTTGTGTCTTGTGTTGTTGGTGTTACTTCATCATCATCACAACTTACAATTGTTAATGTAAAGAATACAGCCATAGTGGCTAATAATGTTCTCATCATTTTACTCATAACTTAGTTTTTTTGTTTGTTAATTTAATTGGTGTCTAATAACTCTTCTGTGTCGATCATCTTAATACGATTACAATTTTGTAGTAAGCATTTTGGATGGTGAATGTTGAAATCACTATGAAATTCATTGCTCAGAACGTGGAAATAGGATCTTACTTCAAGAGCGTACAGCATAGCCTAAACATTTGCAGTAAATGTATGGTAATCATTGCGTTACAGAAATAGGGATTGGTCGGTAATTGATATACCTAGCGCTAGGTATTCTTCAATTGTTACGGATTGAGATCGACTAGTTGATTGGCGATGGCAAACTTAATCAAACCCACTATGCTTTTGTTGTTGGTTTTTTTAAGAATATTCTTGCGATGTGTTTCTACCGTTTTCGGACTCAGGAATAATTTATCGGCAATTTCATTGGTGGTTAACTCATCACAAACCAATTGCAAAATTTCAATTTCCCTATCAGACAGTGGTTTGGTGTTGGTTTCAATTTTTTTGTCTTGTTGTATGCCTTTCATTATGATCTTCACGATCTCCGCAGAATAATAAATACCTCCATCCGATACCTTTACAATGGCTTCTTCCAATTCTTTTCTGCCGGTATTTTTTAACACATAACCATCCGCTTCTGCACTGATGGCATCTTGTACAATGGAAGTTTCATTGTGCATGGAAAGGATGATCACTTTCATATCGGGATAGTGTTCTTTTACTTGTTTGGTTAAAGTAAGGCCATCCATTTTAGGCATGGAAATGTCCGTTAGCAAAACATCCACAGTATGGTTTTGCAGAAATGCTAACGCCTCTTCACCATTGTTTACGGTGGCTACAATTTCAAAATGCGCTACTTTTCGGAGTAAAAGTTTGATGCCATCTTGTACTACTTGATGATCATCAGCTACCAACAACTTTATTTTGTCTTGTTTCAATGTACCTTGTCTTCTTCGGTGTAAACTTATAAGAATTTAGTTATTACAACAATTACAAAATCTAAAATGATAGGTTATCCTGTTCATCCGCTGTATTTTTGTTATAGATGAAAAGAGATATAAAAGGAAAAGAAGACCTTCATCTGTTGATGGAAAAATTCTATGCCAAAGCCACCAAGGATGAAGTGATCGGCGTTAAGTTTGAACATATCGATATGGAAGAACACCTTCCTAAGATCGTTGAGTTTTGGTCAACCATTATATTTTTTGATGGCAATTATAAGGGAAGTCCTTTTGATAAACACGTTCCGCTGCATTTGGAGAAACAGGATTTCGAAAGATGGTTGATGTTGTTTGAGGCCACTATTAATGAACTATTTGAGGGAGAAAAAGCGGATGAAGTATTGCAACGAGCTCAAAGCATTGCAAGAATATTTTTATTTAAAATAGAATCTTTAAACTTAATGAAATGAAGCTGTTTTGTATTCAGCAAGTGTTTTTTGAAGGTCCCAATATTATCAGAGATTGGGCAAAAGAGCGCGGCCATTCTTTTCATTTGATAAAAATGTTTGAAGCACCGGAATTACCGATTGTTGATGATGTAGATGGCCTTGTTGTTTTAGGCGGCCCGATGAATGTACATGATGAAGAAGAATATCCTTGGTTGATCAAGGAAAAGCAATTGATCCGAAG
>JAGQYH010000100.1 GCA_020436175.1 Bacteroidota bacterium | reverse complement strand
TCTGAATATGACCAACACGTACATCAGCATTGATCTTTAAATATTGTTGAGTAGGATTAGGATAAACTGCTAAACCCAATGATGCAGTAACTGATTCCTGATTACTTACCACTACATATTGATTCGGCAGCGTCTTTCCGATAACCGGATTCAACATTAAAGAACCATCGAACTGTGTATTGGTCCAACCTAAACCAAAATCCAAATAATGGTAATCAGAACCATCGGTGTTAACATCAAATCCTATAGTGAGAATATTATTCACTTCTACCCCGATGCCGATATAAAAATCACCCTCAACCAAAATATGCTCGCTGCTATCGGCAATAAAATCAGGATCAATAGGAATATAAGTAAACTTATTCATCTGAGCTGTAGTGTCACCAACGGGCAAGTCTGAAAAATTGATAAAATCTTTCTGATACAACAATTCTTCCACTGTGCTATCGGTTTCTAATGTTCGCCAAACAAATACGGAGAAATTCTCATTGTTTGAGGTGAACGGTTCTTCCGTATAATTCACAAAATGTACCTTGATGGCTTGTAAAGTATCCATCTTATTTACATGATATTTCAGCACGGTTCTTCCGTATAATGCATCTGCTTGCTGTGGTGTTAAGCCATAACCTACTTCTGCATTGCCATCATCATAGGCCAGATAATTACTAAAAATTTGATCTTTGGTCACTTGATTGTTTCGGGCAGTGACTTCATTAGTTGTATCTTCAGCCGAAACCAAGAAGCTATAATTCACCCTGATAATAACCGTATCATCCGTAAGGTCCTGAGGGATATCAAAGCTATCGTAATCTTCCCTAAAACTCAATGTTGGGCCAATATCTCTGGAATTACCTGTAAAATCAGCCAATACGGCACCAGTGTTGACTACCTCCGCTTTGTAAAAATCAATGATGTCTGTGGTGGCTTGCACAAAATTGTTACGGATAAACACACTATGACTATCCACCATATAGGTTGAATCAAACTGTTCGTAAGGCATTACATAATATGGAGCCAATAAAGAAGTAGGCCAATATTGATAGGCCATTTCCGGAATACTGGTTTCTATCAACGGGTCTCTATTTCTATCCACCTTTACATAATCGATATGCCAATGATCATAAGCGCCGGTCAAGCGACCAAATGCTTTAAATCGAAGTTGAAAATCGCCGTGCAAAAAATCATCTTCCACTTTAAGGAACACCTGATTAAACAATCTATTGGTATCGGCGGCCTGTATCCAAGCTGTGTCCCACACTCCGGCAGTATCCTTGAATTCAACAATCAGATAATCCTGATTTTTAGCATCTCCGAGGTCAAAATCCGGCGCGTCACCTAATCCCTTCTGCTGATAGAAAAAGCTGAGATATACATCATCTTCGTTGGTTAATCCGGACAGGTTAATCGGCACAGAAGTTAATACATCTGCCAAACCGTAAGCATTTGATACAATGCTGTAAGGCTCTCCAATCGCATTTAAGCCATCAAATGTAGCCACACCGATGGTTGGTGGATCAACAGCAAAAGAAGCATTCACATACACCAAATCATCTTCCCAAAGAGTTGGATCAGGATAAACATTAGTAGGGTAAAAATCATCCACAAAAGGTAATTCAATAGCAGCTTGACGGAACACTTTTGCAGGACGCTGAGCCGTTTTCAAGATTGGATTGCTTTGCAAAGGCAACAATTGTTCCTGCGCCTGAGTGGCCATCAAAATGGGTAACAATAGGATGGTAAAAAAATACTTCATCTAGTTCTTATTAGTTAATATCCACCTTGGTTTGTGTGATATATAAGTCAACCGCCTCACCTATTCGCATCTTAGTGAAACCATCGTGTGGCGGACTTTGATAATAAACAAATGCAGACAGACTGTCTTGTATCATTCCCTGTGCTTTGATCCTGCCAATGGTTAAGTCATTACTTTCCAATACCAATTGTGCTTCCAAGAGTGTCATTCCTAACACATCCGGAACTACTCGACCGGTAGAGCCAAAGCCATCACAAAGAAAAATATCCACTTTCTCCCCTTTGGGTATTTCGGTACCCTCGGTAACCGGTTGGCCATCGTACTTCAGATCTTCAACATAATTATCATCAGTATAATCGATGCTTCCACTACAAGTAACTCTTGTAATCTTCCCTACCTTTAAACCTAAACTTTCAATCTTATCAATTATTGTTCGTTTGTTGGGATAATCTTTCCATTCCGGAAACACCACTAAAGGCGGAGTAGATCGATTGACTTCTAGATAGATCTTCCTTTTCTTCTTTACTTTTTGATCGGCTTTAGGTGAATGAGCAATAATAGATTGTGGAGGAAGATCAGGATAATAACTGGCGGAATCCAAAATTGCAAATCGAAGATTCTTGCTTTTTAATGTCTCCTTAGCTTGTTCTAATGTCATTTCCTTCAGATCAGGTACGGTGATGGACTTTCCATGATCGGTGTAGCCTCTTAAATACCCCATTAATCCAAGAAAGAACAACAGGGCAATCAAAACCATCATGAGCAAGCTGACCCAGAAATATTTGGTGGTTAAAAATTTAATGAACTTCAATGTCTTGTTTGTTTATGGCAAAAGTTAAAATTTGATCAATAAAATCGATTGGTTGGTAGCCATTGATGGCTGCTTGGTGGAAAATACAAGTAGCCGGCGTCATACCAGGCAATGAATTCACCTCAATAATAATGGTTTCAACGTTATTTTCATCATATATCCTAACGAAAGCATCAATTCTACAGTATCCTTGAACGCCCAATATTCTAGCCGCTCGAATAAGGTCTTGCTGTACTTTCTTGGATATGTGTTCACTAACTGATTTATCCTTATCAAATCTGGCCGGCGTTATATTCTGACCTTGACCGGCCAAAAATTTCTCCTCCAAACTTAAAATGGCCTCACCGGCCAAAGCTTCCGACGGTTCAAATCCTTCATAAGCAATAGTGCCGTCATCTGTACTTTTCGTAACCATACCTCCGGTGATCTCCAAAAAATGACGTGCCCCTTTTCGATTGATCAACTCTTCAATCAAGATGACGTCTTTTTGAGGAAATTCTTCCTTTAATTTTAATCCCAATTGCTTTTGAAGATGTTCCGGCACTTCTTCTGTAGTTCTGAACATGGCTTCCGCAAATGCCATCAAAGTTTCCTTATCGTCTATTTTTTTAACTGCTGAACTACAACCGTCATCTATTGGTTTGGCAATGATCGGAAAGTTTATTTTCGTGATGAGATCAGCAAATACCTCCTCCATGTTGTTTTGCCAATCATGCTTATGGATCAAGAAATCATTGGCCACTAAAAAGCCATTTTTTCTTAAAATTTCCTTGGTTTTGTGCTTATCAATGGTAATAGCAGCCGAATAAGATGGGGAACCATTGTAAGGAATACCCATTTGTTCCAAATACTGTTGCAGCGTACCATCTTCGCCCGGTCGACCGTGTAATGCGATAAACACTGATTGTACTATGGTGTTCAAGTCTATCAATTTAACTTCCTTCGGATAAAAACTATAGTTTTTAGCACCAAAAAGCTGATTGATCCCAATAGTTTCCTCTCTGATCGCACGGATCACGGGATGATCTTTAGTCACTTTTAATTTCTCCCGAATATCATCGGCATTATCCTTCAACAACAAATGAATCGGCAATTGATACAATACAATCTCATCATTTTGTAACGTAAGAAACAACGGAATGGGCTCATATTTGGTGGAAGAACTTAGTTTTTCATAGATGTTCCTGCCGCTTTCAACAGAAATATGCCGTTCGGACGAATACCCGCCTAAGATTACTCCTACTTTTATTTTCTCCCCAACTTCCTGTTGCTGAACGTCTAAAAGATCATCCAAAACGGTTTTTAACGTCCTGTAGGCAGCTACATTTCCGCCTTCCCGAATCCTGGCATTCAATGAAGTGGCAATAATATAGGTAATGAATTGAGAAGGATTTAAGCCAATCTCCGCTGCTTGATGAAAAAAGAAAGAAGACGGCAACATTCCCGAAGTTGTATTCGGATCATTCAATACTACTGTTCCATCTTTTTTATAGAAACCATCAATCCTTGCATAAACATTAAAACGCAATAATCGATACAAGTCAAAACATTCTTTCCTTATATGCTGAATAGCTTCATCGGGCAGATCTATAGGAGTTACTTTTCGTGAAAGTCCGGGTAAATATTTAGAACGGTAATCATATACCTCATTGCTTTTGACGATTTCTGTTGGTGGCAAAGCAATGGGATGACCGTTTTCATCCTCTACCACAACACAAGAAAATTCACGTCCTTCAATGAAAGATTCTACTACTACTTCATTCTCCTCATAGACACTTTCCAAAGATAACTCACTGGTTGACTTCAATTTATCATTAAGTGTCTGTAGTAAAACTTCTGGATGATAAATAATCTCACTTTCTACTTTTAGAGGCAAACCGATATCGGCTTTAATATCCATGAGTTCCCTGACCCAATACTCTTTTTGCTCTTCTGAAAGACTGTTCCAAAAATCTTGCTTAACTTTTTTAATGAAAAAAGCAGTGTTGATGGCTTGTTGAAACAACCTTGGATCCCGACTATCAATAATACTGACGCCAATGGAAGAGCCTTGATTCGCCGGTCGAACGACGTAGGGCAATCCAATTTCATCTATTGTTTTTGTTAACCAGTTGGATGCGCTTTCTTCATTCCAATCTTGACGTTGAATGCTAAAGAACTTGGTTTTATTGAATCTTGTTTGCTGTAAAATTTCTTTCTGAAAGGCCTTATTCATACCAATACCGCTTGGTAAAATACCGGAACCGGTAAATGGCACATTGTAAAAGTTTAGCAAGCCTTGAATAGAGCCATCTTCCCCTTGCACACCATGCAATGCCAAAAAAGCAATATCAATTAAATTATTGATTTCCGACCATTCCACCTTCTTCCCTACTGATGCTATTGCTTCCGACCAGTTGATGGAAGTATCTTCTCTCAGGTGTTCGGCATATAATTGAAAATTCCTATTGTTGGATTGAACGGCCACGGGCGGATAAAAATCACGAATGGTTCCTTTGTAGATGTATTGCCAATCCAATAAAATCAAGTTGCCTAAGCTATCCAGAAACAAAGGCACAGCCTCAAAAATAGACTTGTTAAGATTGTCGAAAACCGTTCTACCACCGGCAAAAGAAATCTCTCGCTCTCGCGACACGCCACCGAATATGATCCCTACCTTTATCATTGCTCACAAAAATAATTGTATTACGTGGTTTAAACTGTTAATATTTTACACAAATTGTTGGAAGATGGAAAACGGGTTGGAAGGTGGATGTTGGATGTCAGCAGGTAGAAGGTAGATATTTGATATTCAACCTCAAACATCCAATTTCCGACTTCCAATTTCCATTATCCAACTAATTTTTTGATTTTTACGCCTGCTATGGAATATCCTTTAATCACCTACGCCATTATGGGCATTACGGTTTTTACTTCTTATCGGGCGTTTAACGACCCATATTTGAAGCAAAAGATGATGTTCAATCCATTTATGGTTGTCAGAGACAAAGACTACCAAAGGATCATTACTTCCGGTTTAATCCATGCTGACTGGATGCATTTATTGGTGAATATGTGGGTGTTATATATGTTCGGCACCATGGTGGAAACTTATTTTCAAATGCTGTTCGGTTTGTTGGGTGGCTTTCTTTATGCATTGGTGTATATTTTGGGGATGATTGCCAGTCACGTTCCGGCATTGATCAAACATAAAGACAGTCCGTATTACAACAGTTTAGGTGCTTCCGGCGCCGTCTCGGCCGTTTTGTTTGCAGGCATTTTGTTAAATCCGTTGCAAGGCATTGGTTTGATCATCTTACCCGGAATTTATATCCCCGGATTTATAGCAGGTATTCTCTATTTGATCTATTCTCAATATATGGCCAAAAGAGGCATGGATAATATCGGTCATGATGCCCATTTTATGGGAGCTGTATTTGGATTTATTTTCACAGGACTATTGAAGCCTTCCTTGTTCATGAATTTCTATTACAAAGTTGTAGGTTGGTTTGCGAATGTGATTTGAGTAGTGGAAGTTCGGATTTTCGGTTGTTCGGAGGTTTGGTATGTTTTGAGGCTATATTCATTCAGAATTTGATTTAGTTTACCCGCCCCTCTTGATGTTATTCAAAATTTGGTATAAATTTAAGCAACATCACAAAAACCCTAAAAATGCTCCTTAAAAATTACCCACTGTATCTTATAGTTGCTTTTATTGCGTTTACGTCAATAGCTGAAGTTAAAGCACAACATGCCAAGAATGTACTTATTATTGGAATTGATGGTTTGAGAGGCGACGCATTCATGTCGGCTTACACTCCGAATATTGAGAAATTCATGAATATGGGAGAATATAGTTATGATGCCGATATGGGCACCAAAAACAATTGTGTTGCCGGATGGGCCAGTTTAGCGACCGGTGTATGGCATAAAAAGCATGGCGCGAAAGATGAAGAATTCAAAAAGACTTATTTCGAAGAATATCCTCATTTCTTTTCATTGATCAAAGATGAAAATATCAGAACCGCTTCTATCATCAATTACGAACCTATTACCAGTCATATTGATTGCTGCAGTCAGATTATGTTGACCAGCAAAAATGATAATGCTGTTAAAGAAAAGGCGATAGAATTGATTAGAATGGATAAAACCGACTTAATGATCTTGAACTATCATGAGCTGGACGTATGCGGACAAACAGAAGGATTTGGTTCTGAATCTCCAAGCTATGTCAATCTAATTCAAAAGGCCGACTCCATGTTTGTAGATGTGTTGACTGCTGTACAGGCACACGCCAAAAAACGCCAGGAAGAGTGGATGATTATCATTACTAGCGATCATGGTGGAGAAGGCACAGCTTTTGATGGACTACAAAAATTGCAGCAAGTGCGTTATGCTCCGCAAATCATGGCTTTTGTAGACGTTAATGGCGCCATCAAAGTAGAAATGCCGGATTATTATTTGAATTTGAATGATGCCAGTTTGGTAAATATTGTTCCGACAGTGCTGGATTATTTGAATATCAGCAAACCATTCTATTTAGATGGGCAGTCCAACTTGAAATCAATGGAGTTCATTGATGCAGATTAAAAAGCTAAGTACTACCTCCAACAACTGTATTGAAACTTTCATAAGATATACATAACCTCAGCACAGGCACTTTTGTGCGATATTTGCGTTATATAGTATTCAATCGTAAATATCCATGAATAGCACCACCAAAACTTTAAGCACTGTAGAATTAAGAAAAGAAATCGCCAATAGTATTACGCATGGTATTGGTTTATTGTTTGGCATTGTTGCCATTCCTATTTTGATCGCCATTGCAGCATCCAGTGGAAATGTGAAAGGAATGGTTGGAACCGGTATTTATGGATTTAGCTTCCTTATGGTTTTTGGCTTTTCAACTTTGTATCACAGTATCAATCATCCTACTGTTAAAAGAGTACTGCAAACCATTGATCATATCAGCATTTACTTTCTCATTGCCGGTAGTTATACGCCCTTTATCCTTGCCTATATGTATAACGGCATAGGATTTACGCTTCTGTCCATTTTATGGGGATTAACATTTATAGGGATTTTTTACAAGATCTTCTTCTTAGGTCGATTCAAGATCGTTTCAACATCTATTTATTTGATCATGGGTTGGATGTTGCTTGTGGTTCTAAAACCATTTATTGCCGACATGGAAACCTCAACTATCGTATTATTGACAACTGGCGGTGGTTTGTACACGTTAGGTGTTGTTTTTTTCCTTTGGAAAAAATTGACTTATCATCATGCTATCTGGCATGTTTTTGTGTTAGCAGCAGCGGTTTGTCACTTTGTAGCTGTGCTGACTTCTCTTCATTAAGGTCTAAGCAAATTAGCAGGTAAATACCTCATCCAATAGTGCCCACATAGTTGGCTGATAGGCTTCTTTTGCCGAATATCCATAGCTTTGAATTTTCTTTGAAGTGGTAGGCCCAATGGAAACAATGGATTGATGTGCTTTCAAGGTGAATTTTGAAAAATAGGCTTCCGTATTCATCGGACTGGTAAATACCAATACCGATTCATTTCTCTCGTCAACATCCTGACGAATAAAATTATCATAGACAATTAGATCCGACACCTTCTTCATTTGTACATTCTTTTGAATGCTTCTGTTAGACACTTTCGCTCTTACAACCATCACATTTTCTCCTGATGTTTGATCGAACTGAGCAGCAATA